>NZ_DAISHJ010000006.1:0-116763 GCF_036822615.1 Aggregatilinea sp.
ACCGGTGACGTCGAAGCCGCTATCGTTCAGGGCGTCGATGGCATCATCATCAGCCCGCTGGACGTGGCCGCGCTCGCGCCCGCCGTACAGCAGGCCGTGGAAGCCGGTGTCGCCGTGGTGACGATCGACCGCCGCGTCGAAGGCGTGGATGGCATCCTCGCGCACGTCGGCGCCGACAACGTCCTCGGTGGTGAGGCGCAGGCCAACTGGGTGCTCGAAAACTACCCCGACGGCGCGACCATCTTCCACCTGCAGGGCCAGCCCGGTTCCGGCCCTGGCATCGACCGTAACCAGGGCGTGCACAACGTCCTCGACGGCGTGGCGGACCAGTATCCGATCGTCTTCGAACAGACCGCCAACTTCAGCCGTGACGAAGCCCTGACCGTGACCGAAGCCGGTCTCGCCGGTCTCGACACCCCGCCCGATGTCATCATCGCGGCGAACGACGACATGGCCCTCGGTGCGCTGGAAGCCGTGAACGCCCTCGGCCTCGGCGACCAGATCGCAATCCTCGGCTTTGACGCCCTGCCCGAGACGCTGCAGAGCATCATGGACGGCGGCATCACCGGCACGATCGAGCAGTTCCCCGGCGGCCAGAGCCGCACGGCGGTTCGCATCATGGTGCTGGAACTGCGCGGCTGCGAATACGAAGCGGGCGACGTGGTTTACCTCACGCCGAAGCTGATCACCGCTGACAACATCAACGATGCGGAGCGCATCGGCGAGCTGGAGCAGTAATCGACCGGAGTTAAAATCAGCCGGGGCAGGTCGTGACCTGCCCCGGCGTTTACAGGCAAGACAAAATATTTAGACGAGGGGTACGTCAATAGACTTTTTTGTCACGGTAAAGTGTAGTGCGTGCGAAGGAGTACCTTCATGGCAGGTTCAACCGAAAAGCAGTTAATCCAACAAGCGTTGGAGCAGGGCGGCGGCATCGTTCGCTTGATGCCGAACTGGGTTCCCCGCTCGTTTTGCGTCCCGGGGCGGCGGCTCCGTCTGCATCCCAAGGATCTGTATGCGCTGGGCGGCGAGCGCGGCGGCATCGACGAGCGCTGGTTCTCGTCCACCACGGCAGCAGACAACGGCCCCGGCACACCCTGGGATGAGGGCCTGAGCTACATTTACGTCGGCGAAGGCAGCAAGGTCACGCTGCGCGACGCGATGGATGACAGCGCCGTCGATTTTCTGGGCCAGGAAGCCGTAGATAAGTACGGCGGTTGGGTGATGTACAGCAAGTTCTTCGACAACATGTACCCGCTGCCGCACCACCTGCACCAGAGCGACGAAAAGGCCGCCGAAGTGGGCAAAAACGGCAAGCCCGAAGCCTACTTCTATCCCGCCCAGTACAATTTTGCGCTTGACACCTTCCCCTACACGTTCTTCGGCTTCGAGCCGGGCACGACCAAGGAACAGGTGATCGACTGCCTCAAGCGCTGGAACGAGGGCGACAACGGCATTCTCGGTCTGTCGAAAGCGTATCGCCTGATGGTTGATACCGGTTGGTACGTCCCGCCGGGGCTGCTGCACGCGCCGGGCACGATGTGCACCTACGAGCCGCAGCGCGCCAGCGACGTGTTCTCGATGTGGCAGTCGCTCATTGCCGACTACCAGATCATCGACCGCTCGATGCTGGTCAAGGACGTGCCCGAAGATAAGGCCTACGACTACGATTACCTGATCTCGCTGCTGGACTGGGATCAGAACCTCGACCCGAACTTCAAGGACAATCACTTCATGGCTCCCAAGCCAGCGGGTGACGTCGAGACGATGAAGGCCGAAGGTTACAACGACGAGTGGATCGTCTACCGCAGCGAGTGGTTCAGCGCCAAGCGCCTGACCGTCGCGCCCGGTCGCACCGTCACGGTGAAGGACCCGGTCGGTTACGGTCTGATCTGCGTCCAGGGCTACGGCACGATCGGCCAGCACGCGATCTCGGCTCCGTCGATGATCCGCTTTGGCGAAATGACCGAAGACGAGTTCTTCGTCACGCAGAAGGCCGCCAGCGAAGGCGTCCAGTTCACCAACCGCAGCTCGTCCGAGCCGCTGGTGATCCTGCGCCACTTCAACCCCGGCCATCCGGGGCTGGCCTAAAAATCGCGCGCTGAAAAGGAAAGGGAGCCATGCCAGCCAACTATAAAGCAGAGCTTGTCGGCGTCCTGGGCTACCCGGTCGCCGAAAATCCGACCGGCGTCATGCAGGAGGCCGCCTTTCGTGAAGTTGGCCTGAACTGGCGTTACCTGAACATCGAAGTGAAGCCGGACGGACTGGCCGACGCAATCACGGGCGTGCGCGCCTTCGGGATGCAGGGCATCAACCTGACCATCCCGCACAAGGTCGCCGTGCTGCAGTACCTGGACAACGTATCCGGAGATGCGGCGGTGATCGGCGCGGTGAACACCGTGCGGCGCGAAGGCGACCGGCTCATCGGGGAAAACACCGACGGCAAAGGCTTTTTGCGCGGCGTGCGCGTGGACGCGGGCATGGACCCGTCGGGCAAGCGCGTCGTGATGATCGGCGCGGGCGGCGCTGCCCGCGCGATCGCGACCGAGCTGCTGCTGGCCGGGGTCTCGGATCTGCTGGTGGTGAACCGCTCGGTGGAACGCGGCGCGGGCATGGTCAAGCACCTTCAGGACAACATCGCCCGCTCCCCGATCCGCTTCGAGCCGTGGCAGGGCACCTACCGCGTGCCGGAAGAAACCGACCTGTTCATCAACGCCACGTCGATCGGCCTGTATCCTGACGTGGACGCCATGCCGGACGTCGATCTGAGCGCGGCGCGGCAGGATATGCTGGTCGCGGACGTGGTATTTAACCCGCCCATCACACCGCTGCTCGATGCTGCATCGAAGCGCGGCATGCCCGTGCTCGACGGCCTGTCGATGCTGGTGTACCAGGGCATGATCGGCTTCACGATGTGGACCGGTCTCGAAGCGCCCGAAGCCGTCATGAAAGACGCGCTGGCGAAGGCGCTGGGCGTCAAATAAACCGTACGCCGGGAGCAGCCGCCTGACGCGCTGCTCCCGCCAGATGCACTACCCCATAGGGGCAATTTACGGATTGCCCCTATGTCTTTATAGATCCATTTGTCTTTTACCCCGAGGAGCACAGCATATGGCCGAATATCCAAGTTTTGAACTGACCGGACAGGTCGCGGCGGTCACCGGAGCGAGTAAGGGCATCGGCTACGGGCTGGCGAAAGCGCTGGCGCACGCCGGGGCGAAGGTCGCGGTCATGGCGCGCGATGGGGACGCGCTGCGCCAGCTTGTGCAGGAGATCGAAGCCGAAGGCGGCGAGGCGCTGGCCGTTTTGCTGGACGTGACGCAGGTTCCGCAGATCGTGCCTGCCATGCAGCGGGTCAAGGATCACTTCGGGCGGCTGGATATCCTGGTCAACAACGCCGGGCTGGGCTTCAACCACCCCGCGACGGACGTGACCGAAGCCGACTGGGACGGCATAATGGACGTCAACCTGAAGGGGCTGTTTTTCTGCTGTCAGGCGGCGGGCAAGATCATGCTGGAACAGGGCTACGGGCGCATCGTCAACATGAGTTCCCAGGCGGGCGAAGTGGGCATCCGCGATCATGCCGTGTACTGCGCGACCAAGGGCGGCGTGAACATGCTGACCAAGGTGCTCGCGCTCGAATGGTCCGCGCGCGGCGTGACCGTCAATGCGGTGGGGCCGACCTTCATCTACACGCCGGGCACGGCGGAACGGCTCGACAACCCGGACTACCTCGCGGGGGTGCTGTCGCGCATCCCGATCAACAAGGTCGGGACCATCGCGGACGTGGCGGGCGCGGTAATTTACCTCGCGTCCCCGGCGGGCGGCATGGTCACCGGCCACCTGCTGCTGGTCGATGGCGGTTGGACGGCGCAATAGGGCGGGCAGCCGTTAGCAAACAGCGGTTAGCCGAAACGCAACAGGGGAAATCGTGTCATCTGGGGTTGGTTTATCTGTAGGGGCGTATTGCGATACGCCCCTACCGCATTGTGCAATGGGACGGCGGACCGGCCCTACTTCGCCAACAACATCACCGCCGCCAGCACCAGCATGCCAGTCATGATGCCGTCGAACACGCGCGGCTGTACCATGTCGATGAAGCGCCGCCCCAGCCATGCCCCGGCCAGCACCAGCGGGACGCCCAGCAGCACGCCGCCGAAATCGCTGATGTCCATGAAGCCCGCCGTAATCATGGTTGGCAGCTTGATCAGGTTCACGGTGATGAAAAACAGCGTCGTCGTGCCGATGAACTCCACGGGACTGACCTTTTGCAGCAGCATATAGGTCGTGAAGGGCGGCGCGCCCGCGTTGGCGACCGCAGAAGTGAAGCCCGACGCCCCGCCCGCGAGATAGGCATGCCAGTTGTGGTGCCGGTACGTCAGCGAGGAGATGCGGTCGCTGACGGTCTTATAGGCCACCGCGATCAGGGTGAACACCGCCAGCAGGATGCGCAGCGCGGCATCCGGCAAGGAGGCCAGCACCGCGATGCCCAACAGCACGCCCACCACCGAAAACGGCAGCAGCAGCCGGATGTGGTACGGACTCCACTGCTTCCAGTACAGCCGCAGCGCAAAAAAATCGCCGAGCAGCAGCAGCGGCAGCGCCATCGCCACCGCTTCCGGGACCGGCATCGCCAGGCTGAGCAGCGGCGTCACGAGCATCCCCGCGCCAGGGCCAAGGCCCCCTTTCGACAGGCCGATGATCAAACTGGCTGCTGCTACAATCAAAAGAACGTTGAGTGTCATCGTGTGCCTGCGCGCGGAGTACCGGACCCCTGCCACCTCGCCAGAACTGCGCGCCGTCCCGGGAGACAGGTTCATTGTAGATCGTAAGGGTACAGGAGCCAAAGCACAGAACGAACCGTGTACAAAGGGGGTTGATTCTGAGTAGTGCACGAGCTAATGTAAGCGGTTAACTGGATTTAACCTGGAAACGCCAACCCTATGACCACCGACAGCCAATCGTCCGACCCACTTTCCGGTTCTGCATCGTCCGCCAAATTGGTCCCGCGCCGTCTGACGCAAGGGTTCCGCGCACTCCACAACTACAACTTCCGCCTGTTCTGGTGGTCGCAGATTGTCTCCTTGAGCGGGACATGGATGCAAACCACCGCCCAATCGTGGCTCGTCTTGCAAATCACCGGATCGGGGCTGTCGCTGGGACTGGTGACGGCGGTGCAGTTTCTGCCCGTGACGCTGCTGGCCCTGTACGGCGGCGTGCTGGCCGACCGCCTGCGCAAACAGCGCGCGATCCTGTTCACCCAGGCCGCGTCGATGATCCAGGCGTTCATCTTCGGCGGATTGGTCGCCACCGACCACATCGCCCTGTGGCATATTTACGTTCTCGCCGCCATCCAGGGCATCATCACCGCCGTGGACAATCCGACGCGGCAGGCGTTCGTGGTGGAGATGGTCGGGCGCGACGATCTGCCCAACGCGCTCGCGCTGAACTCAACCGCCTTCAACGCGGCGCGCATCGTGGGGCCGTCCATCGCCGGGATCATCATCGATCAGGTGGGCATCGCCCTGACGCTGATCATCAACGCGGTGACATTCATCCCCGTGCTGATCGCCCTGCTGCGCATGGATACGCTGGCGCTGCATACCCCACCGCCGCCGCGCAAAGGGAACCCCACCAAACAGGTGATGGAAGGGCTGGCCTATGCGTGGCGCACGCCCGCCATCCTGACGATCTTCATTGCGGTGGCCGTCATCGGCACGTTTGGCTATAACTTCAGCGTGACGCTGCCGCTGCTGGCCGACTTCGTCCTGCACAAGACTGCCGCCGGACTTGGCACGTTGATGTCCTTCCTGGGCATCGGGTCGCTGATCGCGGCAATGGCGACGGCCTACGCCAAAACCGTCAGCCTGAAGCGGTTGCTGTGGGGCGCGTTCGGATTCAGCGTCCTCTTTGCGATGGTCGCACTCTCGCGCGTGTACGTACTGTCGTTGGGACTGCTGGCGGTGATGGGCTTCTGCGGCATCATCTTCGCCATCACGTCCAATACGCTGCTCCAGCTTCTCGCGCCCGACGAACTGCGGGGCCGCCTGATGAGCGTGCACGTGCTGCTCTTTGTGGGCAGCACCCCGCTGGGCGGCTTTCTGATCGGCCTGTTTTCGGACCTGTTCGGGGTTTCGACGGCGCTGTTCATCTGCGCATTGATCTGCATCGCAGGCGTGCTTGCCGCCACCGTTTACGTGCGCAGCCACGGCGCGCTCGACACCCAGCGATAATTGCAGCGCTTTTTTGACTGCATTTTTACGCTTTTCCCCTATAATCGATATCTGAACGCCACCAGCGCGGACGAGCACGCACACAGAACGGACGAAGTGGGGATGACTGAACAAACACTGAAGCTGTCGATTGTCACACCTTCCTTCAATCAGGCGCAGTTTCTAGACGAAACAATCCACTCCGTTCTTGACCAAAACTACCCCAACCTCGAATACGTGATCATCGACGGCAACTCGACCGATGGCAGCCAGGACATCATCCGCAAGTACGAGGACAAACTGGCCTACTGGGTCAGCGAGCCGGATAACGGCCAGTACGACGCGGTCAACAAGGGCTTCGCCAAGACCGGCGGCGACATCATGGCCTGGCTGAACTCCGACGACAAGTATATGCCGTGGACTTTCCAGGTGGTCACGGATATCTTCACCACCTTCCCGCAGGTTGATTGGATCACCACGCGCCATCTGCTGTCGTGGGACAAGCGCGGGCTGGCGGTGAGCTGCTTCAGCCTGGACGGCTTCCACCGCAAAGCGTTCTTCCGGGGCGAGAACCTGCCCGATCGGGGGCGCTACGCCACCGACTTCATCCAGCAGGAATCGACCTTCTGGCGGCGCAGACTGTGGGACCGCGCGGGCGGCCAACTGGATGCCTCGTTCAAGCTGGCGGGCGATTTCGAGCTGTGGGCGCGCTTCTTCCAGCACGCCGAACTGTACGGCGTCGATACGCCGCTGGCCGGGTTCCGCGTGCACGGCAGCCAGAAGACCGCCAACCAGCTCCAGGCCTATCTGCAAGAGGCGACGCAGATCCTCAACAAGTATGGGGGCCGCTCGTATACGCCTTTCGAGTCGTACTTGCAGGATCACTTCATCTCGCGGATGCCGATGAAGCTGCGCGGCGTGGCGGCACGGATGCGTCTGCTGCGCAAGCGCCCGATCTTCAAGTTCAACCACGTCAAAGATCAGTGGGAGCTGAAGTACCGCATCGCGTAGGCGGCCCCGCCAAAAGACGGTATACTCGCGGCGTCGGGCCAACAGCGGCCCGCGCCGATCCTGCTGTGACATCGAAGGTCCTCAACCCGGCATGACCGATCCGTCCCGCCCGGCCTCCGCGCCGCTGATCTCCGTCGTCGTATGCACCTATAACCGTGCCGCGCTGCTGGCCCAGGCACTCGATACGCTCTGCGCCCAGACGCTCGATCCCGATCGGTACGAAGTCCTGGTCATCGACAACAACTCCACCGACGACACGCGCGCCACGGTCGAGCGTTATGCGCCGCGCGTCCGTCACGTGCTCGAAACGGCCCAGGGCCTGTCGCACGCGCGCAACCGGGGCTGGCGCGAGGCACGCGGGACCTACGTCGCCTACACCGACGACGACTGCAAGCTGCCCCCCGACTGGCTCGCCAACGCCCGCCGCGTGATCGAGGATCGCGCGCCTGCCGCGTTGGGCGGTCCTTACTTCGCGTTTTACATGTCGCCCAAACCTGTGTGGTTCAAAGACAGCTACGCCTCACACGATCAGGGCAGTGAGGCGCGCGCGCTGGGACCGGACGAATTTCTGGACGGCGGCAACATCTTCGTGCGACGCGATCTGCTGGCCGCGCTGAACGGCTTCGATCCCGGCCTGGGCATGGCGGGCGGGCGTGTCGCGTACGGCGAAGAGACCGACCTGATCAAGCGTCTGCGCGCCGCCGATCCTGACGCGCTGGTGTGGTACGATCCGGCGCTGGTCGTGCTGCATCTGGTCAAGCCGCGCCTGATGAGCCTGCGCTGGCTGATGGGCCAGCGCTTCGCGGGCGGGCGCGACTGGTATAAGCTCAATCACAGCGACTCGCCGCCGCCCAAGAGTAGGCGTGCCGTACTCCAAACCGTGCGCCAGCTTGGGTATCATGGGATTCAGTTCGGGCTGGATCTGGCGCGCGGCCTGCTCCGCCGCGACCGGACGACATATCCGGCCTTCCAAAATTACCTGTACGAGCGCGGTTTTCGCCGGGTGTTCCAGATGGGCGAGACGGTCCAGGCGCTGCTGATGCAGTTGGGCCGGGATGGTGATTGATCCGCGCGTGAGATCGTAAGCAAGGCCCGGCCTTTCTGCCGGGTAGAGGCAAAGGAACACAGCCGCTGTGTGTGGAATTACCGGTACGATCAGCCGCACCCCGCTGACGAAAGAGGCGCGGGTGCGGGTGACCGCCATGAACAACCAGATGAGTCACCGGGGGCCGGACGGCGCGGGCGACTACAACGCGCCGCATCTGGCGCTGGCGATGCGCCGCCTGAGCATCATCGACCTGACCGGCGGCTGGCAGCCGCTCTATAACGAAGACCGCTCGGTGGTGGTCATCGCCAACGGCGAGATTTACAACTACGTCGAGCAGCGCGCCGCGCTGGAAACACTCGGCCACCGCTTCAACACCAATTCCGACTGCGAGACCATCGCGCACCTGTACGAAGAACACGGCGACGAATGCGTGCAGCATCTGCGCGGCATGTTCGCCTTCGCGCTGTGGGACGTGGATCGCCAGCGGCTGCTGCTAGCCCGCGACCGTATGGGCGAAAAGCCGCTCTACGTGTGGGAGGGCGACGGGCGCGTTGTGTTCGCCAGCGAACTCAAAGCGCTGCTGGCCGGGCTGCCCCACACGCCCGATCTCGATCCCGTCTCCATCGACCAGTATTTCCACTTCGGCTACATCCCGGAGCCGCGCACCGCGCTGCAAGGCGTGCGCAAGCTGCCCGCCGGGCATACGCTGGCGATCTCGCTCAAGCCGTGGCGCGTGCGCCAGCGCCAGTACTGGGATATGGCCGCCGCGCCCGCCCTGGAGGGCGATCCGGTCGAGGATCTGCGCGCGGAGCTGGACACGATCAGCCGCCTGATCGTGCGCTCCGACGTGCCGGTTGGCGTCGCGCTCAGCGCCGGGCTGGATTCGAGCGCGCTGGCGGCGCTGGCCGCGCGCGCTTATCCCGGCACGATGCACGCCTTCAGCATCGGCTATCCGGGCCGTCCCGAAAACGACGAGCGCGCCGGGGCCAAAGCCCTGGCCGATCACCTGGGCCTGCCCTTCCACGACGTCGAACTGGCGACCTCGGACATGGTCGCGGCGTTCCCGCAGGTGATACGCGCGCTGGACGATCCGATCGCGGACCCGGCCAGCTTCGGCTATTACAGTGTCAACCGCCTCGCGCGCGAGCACGGCGTCCCGGTGCTGCTGCAGGGTCAGGGCGGGGACGAATTATTCTGGGGCTACCCATGGGTGCAGCAGGCAGCGGAAGATACACTGCTCAAGCAGCGCCTGTACGCGGGCCAGATGCCGACCGGCGAAAAGCTCAGCCGCACGCTGCAAAGCGAATGGCTGCCGCTCCCGCGCGATCCGTCGCCGGACGTGTGGAAAAACTGGCTGCGCACCATGCTGGGCCGGGACGACGGTCACGAGACGCGCGCCCGCTGGCGGCGCATCGCGGACGGCTACGCCGATACGCCTGTGTTCATGGACAGCGTCGTGGATTTCCGGCAAGCGCAGCTCCGGCGCGGCGGCTATTACGGCCCGGCGATGCAGGCCCAGCTTGAGTCGCGCAGTGCCTACGCGCCCTTCACCGCGCCGCAGCCGTGGAACGTGCCGGTCCTGATGACCAAGCTCATCAGCCAGACGTACCTGCTCGAAAACGGCATCGCACAGGGCGACCGGCTGAGCATGGCGTCGTCGGTCGAGCTGCGGCTGCCGCTGGTCGATTACCGGCTGGTGGAGATCGTGATTGGGCACCGCAAAACGCAGCCGGACCTGAACCAACCGCCCAAAGCGTGGCTGCGCGCCGCGCTGCGTGACGTGCTGCCCGACTGGGTGATGAACCGGCCTAAACTGGGCTTTTCGCCGCCCACGCTGGAATGGATGCGCGCGCTGATCGACGCCTACGGCGGCGACCTGCGCGACGGCGCATTGGTGCAGGCGGGCATCCTCACGCCCGACGGCGCAGAACGGGCCATCCGGCGCGAAGGCTATAAGCGCGGGGTCCTCCCCATGCCGTTCAAGGCGCTGTGCCTGGAGATGTGGTGCAAACAGATGTTGAGTGTGCCTGCTTCCAAAGCCGAATCGGCGGTCTAATTCATGAATTACGATGCGGATTATTTCAACTGGCAGAAGAACATCGGCGCGTTTGGAGGCAAAGCGAACCTGTTCAAGTTCGCGCCCTACCTCCAGCCGACCGATACCGTGCTCGATTTTGGCTGCGGCGGCGGCTATCTGCTGCACGAGATCGCCTGCCAGACGAAGGCGGGCATCGAGATCAGCGCGAACGCCCGTGACGAGGCGCAGCGCCTGGGCCTGACGGTGTACGAGCGCCCGGAAGACGTGCCAGACGACTTCGCCACCGTGATCGTGTCGAATCACGCGCTGGAACACGTCGAGCGCCCGCTGGACATCCTGCGCGCGCTGCTGCCCAAGCTCAAGCCGGGCGGCAAAGCGGTGTTCGTCGTGCCACATCAAAAACCGGATGAAGGTTACCGCCCGAACGACATCAACCAGCACCTGTATACCTGGAACCCCCTCACGCTGGGCAATTTGTTCTACGCGGCGGGTTATACCAACATCCGCGCGGATGCCATCCAGCACAAGTGGCCGCCCAACTATACGCGCTGGTATGCCCGGCTGGGGCCGCGCGGCTTCGACCGGCTGGCGCACCTGTACGCCATCTACAAGCGCAATTACCAGATCCGCGCCGTGGCGGAGCGTCCCCAGGCATGAGCGATTTGCCGCGCGTCTCGTTTGGCATGATCGTGCTCAACGGTGAGCCGTTCGTGCGGTATAACCTGCGCGCGCTGTACCCGTTTGCTCACGAGATCATCGTGGTGGAGGGCGCGGCTCCGGCGGCGGCAGACGTCGCCACGCTGGACGGCCACTCACTCGACGGCACGCTGGAGACGCTGCGGCGCTTCAAGGCCGAGGAAGATCCCGACGACAAACTCCAGATCGTCACGCGCGACGGCCTCTGGACCGGCGAAAAGGACGAGATGTCGCAGGCCTACGCCGAGCGCGCGACGGGCGACTACCTGTGGCAGGTGGACAGCGACGAGTTCTACCGCCCGCAGGATATGCAGGCCGTGTTGGACCTGCTGCGCGATGATCCGTCCATCACAGCGGTGTCGTTCAAGACGCGCACGTTCTGGGGCGGCTTCGAGTCGATTACGGACGGGTATTACCTGCGCGACGGCGGTGACGAGTTCCACCGACTGTTCAAGTGGGGGCCCGGCTACCACTACACCACGCACCGCCCGCCAACTGTGGTCGATGACCAGGGGCGCGACCTGCACGATTTGCACTGGATCGACGGTGCGACGCTCGCCCGGCACGGCATCGTCATGTACCACTATTCGCTGGTGTTCCCCAAGCAGGTCTTCAACAAGAGCAGCTATTACGACCGCGCCGCCTGGGTCGCGCGCAGCGGCTACGGAGAGTGGGCGGAAGGCACCTTCCTACGCCTGGAAGATCCGTTCCACGTGCACAACGTCTACACCTATCCGAGCTGGCTGGAACGCTATCGCGGCCCGCACCCCGAGCAGATTGAGGCGCTGCGGCGCGATCTGGCCGAGGGCGTGGTCAGCGTCGAGCAGCGGCCCACGGATGACATCGACCGCCTGCTGCGCTCCCCGCGCTACATCCTTCAGCGCGCCGCACTCAAATTCCGCTACGACTCGCGTCCCGCCCGCGCCCGTCTGCGCCGCACCCTGGCGCTGCCCAAGCGTATCGCCCGCCGCGCCGTGCGCGCCCTGGCCGCGCGGTGATCCGGCCCATGCCCGCCGAAACCGATCCGCTGCGCATTTTGCAAGTCAGCACCTACGATGTGGGCGGCGGCGCGGAACGCATCGCGGCGCAGTTGATGGCATACTACCGCGCGCAGGGGCACATCGCGGAGATGGCCGTCGGCATCAAGCGCGCGCACGATCCCGGCACGTACCTGATCCCCAACGCCGCCCTGCGCGGGCCGTGGACCCGCTTCTGGTGGCGCGTTTACGAGCGCATGGGGCCGGTCAGCCACCGGCTGCGCGGCGTGTGGCGCGTGCGGCGGCTGGCGGAATATTTAGCGGAGCCGGGCATCGCGCTCGACCGCACGCGCGGCATCCAGACCATGCGCTATCCCGGCACACGCCGCCTGCTCGACCTGCCCCCACAGCCGCCGGACATCGTGCACGCGCACAATCTGCACATCGACTACTTCGACCTGCGCCAGATCTCGCGCCTGAGCCGCCAGCGCCCGCTGCTGATCACGCTGCACGACATGTGGCTGTTCACCGGGCACTGCGCCCACGCGTTAAAAGGCGATTGGTGGAAGACCGGGTGCGCACACTGCCCTGACCTCGCGCTGTACCCGCCCATCCGCCGCGACGCGACCGCGATCAACTGGGCGCGCAAGCGCGACATTTACGCACAAAGCCGTTTCGCCATCGCCGCGCCGAGCCAGTGGCTGCTCGATCGGGCGCAGCAGTCGATGCTGATGCCCGCCGTCAGCGAGGCGCGCGTGATCCCGAACGGCGTGGATGTGGATACCTTCCGCCCGGCGAATGATGCGCGCGCGGTCCGCGAGGCGCTCGGCCTGCCGCCGGATGCGGCCATTTTGCTGTTTACGGCGCTGGGGATTCGCAGCAACGTGTGGAAGGACTACGCCACGCTCGAAGCCGCCGTGCGGCAGATCGCGGCGCGCATAGGGGATCGCCCGCTGATGTTCGTGGTGCTGGGCGAAAGTGGCGAGGACGAAACGTGGGACGGTGCAGCCGTGCGCTATGTGCCCTTCCAGCGCGATCCGGCGGTCGTGGCGCAGTACTATCAGACCGCCGACCTCTATCTGCACGCGGCGTATGCCGATACGTTCCCGAACACGGTTTTGGAAGCGCTGGCGTGCGGCACGCCGGTCGTGGCGACGGCAGTCGGCGGCATCCCGGAGCAGATCCGGGGCCTCGCGCATTTCGATCCACGCTGGAATACGAGCGATCCGGCGGAAGCAACCGGTGTGCTGGTCGGTCCCGGCGACGCGCCCGCGATGGCCGAGGCCGCGCTCGCGCTGCTGGCCGACGATCCGCTGCGCCGCCAACTCAGCGAGAACGCCGCCCGCGACGTCCGCGCGCGCTTCAGCCTGAAACAGCAGGGCGACACGTATCTGGCGTTTTACCGGGAATTGATCGCGCGTCACGCAGCAGATACACAGCGCGCGTAGGGGCGTATTGCCATACGCCCTGTTAACCCCGCACCATGCGTTTGATCGGTCTCAGACGATCCTTGATCCGCGCGACGCTCACCGCCCACGCGTCACGCAGCGCGAACCGCCGCCGCTGCGCCCACGGCTCCGGCCCTGCCCACACGAACGGCGAGCGCGCCAGCGCCAGACACGCCCCCAGGCCGCGCTCGGATTGGCGAGGATACGCCATCCACCAGCGATCCGTCAGAATCTGCGTGAACGCCGGTTCGGGGTAGATCCCGGCGGCGCGGTTGGCCGTTTGCAGCGCCGCCAACCAGATCGAGATCCGGCGCAGATCCCCGTAGCCGCGTGCGACCTGCCACAGCGCCAGCGACTCATGCAGCGCCAGATCCGCCTCCGTGAAATGCAGCCCCAGCCGCTCGATTTGCGCGGGCCGCACACGCTGAGCGCACGCCCGCTGCTCCGCCCGCCGCGCCGACCCGATCTGCGCCGGGTGCACGCGGTAGTGCAGCAGCACCTCCGGCACGTTGGCGAAGCGCACAAACGGCGCGGCCCGCACCCATAGGTCGTAATCCTGTGCGGCGGTAAAGGCCGGATCGTAGCGCAGCCCGGCGGCGTCGAATGCCGCGCGGCGGAACATCACGGTCGAATGCGGCATAACGTTTTCGAAAATCAGGCGGCTGCGGATCGCCGCATCGTCCGCCGGGAAGTCCCACACGTCGCCCGCCGGATCGCCGATCGTCTCGATCCACGTGCCGCACACGCCGACCTCTGGCCGCGCATCGAGCAGTGCGACCTGCCGCGCGAAGCGTTCCGGCAGCGCCACGTCGTCGGCGTCCATGCGCGCGATGTACCGTCCCTGCGCCAGATCCCACCCGCGATTGAGCGAGCGCGTCAGACCCAGATTTTCCGCGTTGCGCACGATCCGGACGCGCGGATCGGCCTCCGCAGCGGCGCGCAGCAGTTCCGGCGTGACGTCGGTCGAGGCATCATCCACGATCAGGCACTCGAAATCGGCGAACGTCTGTGCCAAGATGCTGTCGAGCGCGTCACGCAGGGTCGCCGCGCCGTTGTGCACGGCCATCAACACGGTGATCGTGGGGGACTGCGGGTCGGGCATAGGGGAATTCCTCTCCGGTCGGGCGCATCGCCGCGTAGCATACTCCCGGCGGATCGCGGCGTCAACTTGCGGCGCGACACCCCTCCGCAGTTTTGAACGTCCATGCTACACTTGACGCATGGCGATCCGCAAGATTCTCCACCTCGATCTCGACGCGTTTTTCTGCTGCGTCGAGGAGCAGCGTGACCCGTCGCTGCGCGGCCAGCCGTTCGCCGTCGGCGGGCGGCCCGACCAGCGCGGCGTCGTCGCCTCGTGCTCGTATGCCGCGCGGCAGTTCGGCATCCATTCCGCCATGCCGATGGTCCAGGCCGTGCGCCGCTGCCCGGATCTGATCATCGTCCGGCACGATCGCGCCGCCTACAGCGCCGCCTCGCACAAGGTGATGCAGCGGCTGCACACGCTGACGCCGCTGGTCGAGCAGCTTTCGATCGACGAGGCGTTTCTGGACGTGAGCCTGCTGCCCGGCCCGGCGGAACGTATCGCGCGGGATCTTCAGGGCACGATCAACGAAGAACTCAACCTGCCGTGCTCGCTGGGTGTAGCGACGAACAAGCTCGTGGCGAAGATCGCCAACACGATCGGCAAGGGCCGCGTGCGCAGCGGCCAGCCGCCCAACGCGATCACCGTCGTGCCCCCCGGCGAGGAAGCGGCGTTCCTTGCGCCGCTGCCCGTCAGCGAGCTGTGGGGCGTCGGGCCAAAGACAGAGGAAGCCCTTGCGCGCCTGGGCATCCGCACCATCGCGGATCTGGCGCGCTGGCCCGCCGACGATCTCGCACAGCGGTTCGGCAAAAACGGCGAGAGCCTGGCCCGCCACGCACGCGGCATCGACGAGCGCCCGGTCGAGCCGGAGCAGGATACCAAGTCGATCAGCCGCGAGACGACCTTCACGCGCGACATCGACGACGGCGAAGCGCTGCGGCGCGTGCTGCGTCGGCTGGCGGACGGCGTCGGCTGGCAAGCGCGGCGCGACCGGCTGGCGGGCACGACGATCAAGCTCAAGCTGCGCTGGGCGGACTTCACCACCCTGACGCGGCAGGTCACGCTCGACCATCCCACCAATCAGGACGACGAGATTTACACGCAGGCGGAGCAGTTATTTACCCAGCACTGGCCGCGTGGCCGGGCGGTGCGCCTGATCGGGGTCAGCCTGAGCGGGTTTGAGGATCCGCACCAGCAGCTCGGCCTGTGGGACGATCCACACGCACACGAACAGAAACGCCGCCTGCAAGCGACGCTCGACGATCTGCGCGAGCGCTTCGGCGAGGGAACCATCAAGCGCGGCAGCGATCTTGACGGCGAAGACGACTGACACACTGTTTGTTCACTTTCCACGCGGAACTCTTGGTTATTTTCCCCACCGACACGGCGACTCTTTAAGCCTATACTGTTTTTTAGGTCACTTTGGCCCTATCAGATTTATAAAGGAGTTACTCCCCATGATGCACCGAACCGTTTTAAAACCCGTTCTTGCCGGGCTGCTCACACTCTGCCTGACGTTTTCGTTCACCGTTCCGGCCCTGGCCCAGGGTGACGAGCCGGCCCTGCCGCCCGCGACCCAATCGGGCATGGCCCCCGTCAACGACATCGAAGTGTATTACGCCACCTACGGCGATCCGGCCAACGAACCGCTCCTGCTGCTGCACGGCGGATTGGGCAACGCGGATTATTTCGTGAACCAGATCCCCGCCTTCTCCGAAAACTACTACGTGATCACGATGGACAGCCGGGGTCACGGGCGATCCACCATGTCGGACCAGCAGATCGGTTACGCGCTGATGGCCTCGGACGTGCTGGCGCTGCTGGATTATCTGGAAATCGACGCGGTGAACCTTGTGGGATGGAGCGACGGCGGCATCATCGGCCTCGACATCGCCATCAACCATCCCGAACGCCTGCTGAAGCTGATCGCCTACGGCGCGAACTACAACCCGTCCGGCGTGAAGGACGACATCGATACGAGCGAGCGCTTCAACGAATACATCGAAATGGCGGCGGAAGATTACGTGCGCCTCTCGCCCAATCCTGATAACTTCGATGCGTTCCTCGAAAACATCGGCAACATGTGGGCCACGGAACCGAACTACAGCGTCGAGCAGATGATGGGCATCACGGTGCCGACGCTGATCCTCGACGGCATTCAGGAGGAAGCGATCTATCCCTCACACGATCTGGAAATGGCGACGCTGATCCCCGACGCAGACCTCGTGCTGATGGGCGGTGTGGGCCACTTCGCCATGTGGGAAGCGACGGAGGAATTCAACCACATCATTTTGGACTACCTCAGCCGCTAGCATCCCAGACGCCCGAATGACGACAAGACCCGCGAGCGGCACACTCGCGGGTCTTCTTCTTTTGCTGCCCGCAAAATCGAGGAGGTTTCTGCTCAGGAACCCGGTCCGATCCGTTCACGCAGGCCGTCGCGCACGGCAGTGTCGTCCACCGCGTACAGGTCGATGGTCTGTGCGCCCGCGAAGTCCATAAAGCGTCGCAGCCCGCGCGCCAGCGCGTCGAGGAACGCGCCATCGACGGTTACGCCATCTTCCAGCCAGAAGCCTTTGATCAGCAGCGTGCCCGTGGTGCGGTCCAGCTTTGGATCGAGCCGCGCAACCAGTCGGTCGTGGTGGAGGATCGGCAGCGTATAGTAACCCCAGCGCCGCTGCTCCTGCGGTTTATAAACTTCCCACAGGTATTCGAAGTCGAACAGCGGCCTGGCCCGGCCCCGCGCGCTGACGATTTCCAGCGGCGCGAGCAGGACTATCTCGTCCTGCGCGCCGTCGAGCGGTTGCCACGCGTCTGGCAAAGAACCCGCATGCAGCGCTTCCAGCAGCGGCAGATCCTCGGCCAGCACATAATGTAGTTCTTTTCCGTCGTGTTCCAGCGCCACCGGCACGATCGCGCCTGCCGCGACCAACGCCTGGAAGCGCGCTGTGCCTTCCGCCGCGTCCACTTTGCGCTCGATGGTCCCCGCGAAAAATCGCCGCCAGCTTCGCGCGGTGAGCAGATTCAGGATCCTGAACGGCTCCAGCTCGAAGTAGGCTTCCGCCTCCTCGACGCTGGCGACCCGATCGTGTTCCGGCGGCGCGATCCGTTCGCGCAGGTCGAACACGCGATCGAAGCCCCGGCGGCTGTGCGTCATCAGCTCCCCGGCCAGCCACAGGCGGTAAAGCGCGATGCCCGTCACCTTGCCGGAGCGGTACGTGCTGAAGTGCGGCGTCTCGCTCTTGAAATCGCGCGTGCTCAGCGGCCCGCGCTGCGTCACTTCGTCCAATACCTGCGCCGACACGCCGGGATGCTCCTGCTCGAAGACCCGCCAGCGGTGTTCGGCGGCTTTGCGCGCCATGATCACCCGGTAGTAGGGCAGTTCCTCCATCGGGTGAATGACGACCGTGCCGCCATAATCGAACAGCGCGCGCTCCTTGTACAGCGCGCCCAATAGATGATCGGGGCGATAGCCGTACAGCCGCCCGTACAGCGTGATGTCGTGGCTGCGCGCCACCACGTTGAGCGGATCGATCTGCACCACGCAGCCCGCGCGCACCGCCTCCGCAACCCTCGCCGGGCTGCTGGCCCACCGCCGGGCCGGATACAACCCCTGCTTGCCTAAAATAAAGCGGCGCTGAGTTGCTTTGGAGATGCGCAGTGCAGGATCGGGGGACATGACAGGCTCCTCGCACGGTGGAAAAAACCACCAGAAGGGACGAACTTATGTTCTAGCAATAGAGGGAGTATATCACGTCATAGGGCGGAATGAAAAGTCAGTTCCGTGGAGAAGACGCCTCAAACTCGTACCGCAGCACGAGCATATCGCGCATCTGGATGCCGTTGTCATACAGCGGTTCGGGGAAATAATCGAAAAAATCTTTGCGCACGGCATCCATGCGGAAGCCGCACTTCTGGTAAAACATGATGTTGTCGAGACCGGTATTCGCCGTGCCGACGAGGACGGCGCGCACGCCGCGCCGCCGCGCTTCTTCGAGCACATCCCGCACCATCGCTTTGCCGTATCCCCGGCCCCGAACCTGCGCCCGCACCGCGATGTACAGGAGTTCGCTTTCGTCCTGCGCCCAGCGCACCACTGCCGCCCCGACCGGCTCCGCGCCGTCGAGCGCGAGATAGGCCGCGCAGCCGGGATCCTCGATGGCCCGCACGATGCGGTCGTCGCCTTCTTCCGCATCGTGCAGGAGCGGGATCAGGATCTCAAGATCGTGCGACTCAATAAGCTCAGCGGTCATCATCAGTCCGCCGCGGATTCTTCAAGCAGTTCACGCGCATTCTCCACGTAATCGAGCGATTGGTGGCGGAAGTAGGTGTTGTACAGTTCGGCATAGTGGCCGCCCTGCTCCATGAGTTCGTCGTGGCTGCCCTGTTCGATGATCGCCCCGTCGCGCAGCACGATGATCCGGTCCACGCTGCGCACGGTGCTCAGGCGGTGCGCGATCAGGATCGAGGTCGAGCGCGAGAGGATCAAATCGAGCGCTTCCTGGATCTGTGCCTCGGTGAACTGGTCGATGCTGGCCGTGGCTTCGTCGAGAATGAACACAGGCGGCTTTTCGATCAGCACGCGCAGCAGGCTCACAAGCTGGCGCTGGCCGATGCTCAGGCGCGCGCCGCGCTCGCCCACATCGCTGTGCAGGCCCTCCGGCAGCGTTTCGAGCCACTCGCCGTTGCCGATGCTGTGCGCGACCTCTTCCACTTCGGCGTCGGTCGCGTCCGGCTTGCCGTAGCGAATGTTATCCATAATCGTGCCGCTGAACAAGAACGGTCCCTGCGGCACGAAGCCCAACTGGCCCCGGTAGGAGTGCAGGTCGAAGGTGCGAATGTCCTGCCCGTCCATGCGGATCTGCCCGCCCTGGAACTCGTACAGGCGCATGATCAGTTTGGCGATGGTGCTCTTGCCCGCGCCCGTATGCCCCACGAAGGCCACGCTCTCGCCGGGCTGGATCGTCAGGCTGAAGTGATCGAGCACGCGCGCGCCGGACTTGTACTCGAAGATCACGTCGTCGAACTCGATCTTACCGTGCAGCGTCCCGGCGGGGCGGTCGTCGTCCTGCTGCACAGTGTTCTCCGCATCGATCAGCGCGAAGATGCGTTCCAGGCTGCTCATCGCCTGCTGGAACTGGCTCCAGTACGACGCGATGTTGATCACCGGGAACCAAAAGCGGTCCACGGACTGAATGTACAGGAACCAGATGCTGATGCTGATCACCGCCTCGGTGACAGCGTAGCCGCCCGCGTACACCACCGCGCCGATCGCCAACCCCGACAGCGCGTTGAGCACCGGGAAGACCAGCGCCAGCACCATGCCGCGCCGCAGGTTCACGCGGTACGACTGTGTGTTGACGCCCACGAACTCGTCGTAGATCATCGCTTCCTGGCGGAAGTTCTTGGCGACGCTGATGCCGGTCACGGTTTCCTGAATGTTGTCGTTCACGGCAGCCATCGCGCGCGATCCCTGGCGGGTGACGCCGCGCGCCATCCGGCGCAGGACCAGCGCCGCGCCCACGGCGGGCAGCATGAACACCAGCGTGATCCCGGTCAGCAGCACACTGCGGCTGAGCAGCACCACCACCAGGATCACCATCTGCAACACCTGGTTGATGATGTCGGAGGTAATGATCAGGTTCTGGCCGAAGTCGTCCGTGTCGCTGGTGATGCGGCTGAGGATCTTACCGGTCTTGTTCTCGTCATAAAATGCCATGTCGCGCCCGATAGACGCGGCAAACGCATCCTTGCGCATCTGCGCAGTGAGGTTGCCCACCAGCCGGTTCGTCGCGCGGCGGCGAATCCAGTTGCCGAAGTACTGCGCGAGGTTCACCGCCAGCAGCGCCAGCACCAGCAGCTCCAGCGTGCGGTCGGGCGCATCGCGTTCGAGCGCGTCCACGCCCGCCGCGATGATGATCGGCATCAGCGCCTGCACCACCGACACGATGAAGCCCATCGTCGTGACCCAAAACGCGTTGTGTTTCTGGTCGCTCAGATAAGTTCCCAGCCGCCGGAACAGGTAGCCGTCGCCATACTGCCGGTCGTAGGAATCGCTCTCTAGTCCACCTAAAATACCCATAAGCCAGTCCTGAGTTGCCGTGCAATCGATAAACGCGAGATCAGTTTTTGGGCCGGGCGATCAGGCATAATCGCCCGATCCCCTTAGCGGCTGCTCACCGTCGAAAACTGGCGGCGGGTCGTTGATTTCGAATCGTGTTTGGCGAAGATGCGCTGGTACGGCTCGGACGTGCGCAGCAGGTCGTCGTGCGTGCCCTGCGCCACCACGCGCCCGCGCCGCAGCACGATGATGTGATCGGCCCAACGGATCTGCGACAGGCGGTGGGTGATCAGGATCGTCGTGCGGCCCTTCGCCGCCGCCCAGATCGCCTTCTGGATGCGGTCTTCGGTCGCGCTGTCGATGGCGCTGGTGCTGTCGTCCAACACCAGGATGCGCGGATCGGTCAAAAAGGCGCGCGCGATGGCGAGCCGCTGGCGCTGGCCGCCGCTCAAGGTGACGCCGCGCTGCCCGATGATCGTATCGTAGCCGTGCGGCATATGCTGGATGAACTCGTGCGCCTGGGCCTTGCGCGCCGCCTCCTCGATTTCCTCGCGGGTCGCGTCGGGCCGTCCGAACGCGATGTTATCCGCAACGCTGCGGCTGAACAGGAAAATCTCCTGCTCGATGATGCTGATCTGCGAGCGCAGCGCGGCGAGATTCCAGTCGCGCACGTCGATCCCGTCCAGCAGCACGCGCCCCGACTCGGCGTCGTAGATGCGGTTGATCAGCTTGGTCAGCGTGCTCTTGCCGGAGCCGGTCTGCCCCACGATGGCGACCGTCTGCCCCGGCTCGATCGTCAGCAAGACGTCGTGCAGCACCTGTTTGCCGGGCAGGTAGCCGAAGTTCACATCATCGAAGCGGATCGCGCCTTGCAGCGGGGCGTCGTGGCCCTGCGTGTTCTGGTCGAGATCGGTCTTCACGTTGATCACGTTCAGGATGCGTTCCGCGCTCGCCAACCCGCTCGCCATGCGCGTAAACGACATGACCGACGAAAACACCGGGAAGCCGAACAGCGACAACTGGCCCATGAACGCCACGATGTCGCCCGTTTCAATGGCCCCGGAGCGGTACAGGATCAGCGCGTGCACGAAACCGACGACATGGGCCAGACCCAACAGCAGTACGGTCACGTAGCGCGCTTCGATGTCGCCCTGCGCGACAAACCAGCCGCGCACCTCGTCCACCAACCGGTTGAAACGTACGATCTCGGCGGGTTCCTGAGCCGTTCCCTTGACCACCTCGATCCCGTCCAGCGATTCGGCCAGTCGGGCATTCATCTCGCCGAAGCTGGATCGCACGTGCTGCGCCACGTCGTGCAGCGAGCGCACGTAAAAGTACTGCAGCACGAGGTACAGCACGATAAACGCGCCGGGCGTCAGGATCAGGGCGGGGTGAATGGTCGGGGACACCAGCAGCGGCAGCAGCACGAACATGCCGGAGCCCACGATCAGGTTCACGCCGGGATTCATCATCAGGTTGATTTCGCGCACATCGTTCGTCACGCGCGCCATGATCTCGCCCACGGGCTGGAAGTCGTGGAAGGTCATGCTCTTGCCGAGCAGGCTGACGTACAGCTCGTCGCGCACATCGCGCTCGATGCGCTGCGCGAACGTCTCCGAGGCGTAGTTGCGGATGAACTGAAGCCCGCCGCGCAGAAGCTGGCTGCTGACGATCGCCAGCGCCATCAGTCCCACGTAGTGCATATCGTTGTTCAGGTTGATCGCATCCACGGCACGCCCGATGAACACCGACACAATCGATGCCAGGGCCGCGTTGGTGAACGCGCCGAAGACCATGAGCAGTGCGACGACTGGGTGCTGGCGGATATGCGACCACACAAACCGGATCGGGCTGCGATGGTCGATCTTGTCGAACGTTCGGGCGATAAATTCGGCAGACATGCCACTCCCTACGTGTTGGTTATGCGTTTGCCTGTCCTACCGGACACTGTGCGATTATAAAGGCGGGATGCGGATCGGTCCACTTGAATATACGCAACTTGTGCAATTGCGCATTTACAGCACACCTTACCCGCGCCAAGCAGCTACGTTACAATAAATCCAATCTACGAAAGGTCATTCACATGCTCGAAGGACTAGAGAGCGTCGATTGGACCGCCTGGGATAACAGCGAGCGCCGCACGCCGGACCTGATCAGAGCGCTCATTTCTCAAGGTCCTGGCGCGAGATCCCAGGCCCGTGATCGACTTTTCGGCAGCCAGCAAGATTTTGGTGAAATCGACAGCCAGACTCCCTACCTCGTCCCTTTTCTTCTTGAACTGCTTGGCTTTCCCCAGACGCCTGACAAACCGGAGATTCTAGATTATCTGGAGGCAGTCGCGGAACATCTGGTACGCAAACCAGATCGCGCGCTTCCCCGGCAGGGCCTCGTCGAACGAATGCGCCTCCAATTGAGCTGCTACGATGCGGTTGCAGCAGGTGTCTCGATCTTCATTCCGCTGCTTGACGAGGCCGATCACCGTGTGCGACTGTACAGCGGACGTCTCTTGAGCCGGTTACCCGATCAGGCCGAGCATACATTTCCGGCGCTCATCAGGCGCTTACAACGCGAACCGGACGAGCGCATTCAGGCGGCGCTGCTGGGCTATCTGCAAGACCTCTACCAGACCGCTGATTATGCCCACATGATGCTAATGCTAATGAGCGGGCCTCTCATCCAAACCTTTACTGAAACCTCGCCCTCGATTGAGGTTCGCACGGCAGCGGCTAAACTGTCGCTGGCGGTCGGTTTCGCCAACATTCCACAGCCGCCATTCGACGATTTATTCCAGTCGTTCCGCTCCCTCCAACAAGGCCAGCGGGGATATTACGACCTGCTTCAAACATTGGCCCGCCACTATCCTGATGCATTCGCTGCGGCGCTCCAGTCGCCAGCGCTCACGCCCCAACAGGCGCACATGATCGTGTTCGCGCTGCTGACAAAGGGAGAAGATCTCCTCAGTACGTACTTTTCCCTCAGCCATCAGGAAGACGGGTTGGGGATTTTCTACGCACCTCGCAGGGCACGATCCCCCCGTTCCACGACATCCATCTTGCAGGCGATCGTGGATGCTGACGTGGTGTGGCAGATCCCCACCAATGTTTTCTCGGTGCTGCACGGCTTGCCCGATTCGCGCGCAGCGCTGCAAGCCTGGATCGATACGCGCTAATGTCCTACACCGCCTGCAAGATCCACAGCAGGACCATGCCCACCGCGATCGTCAGCAGCGTGTTTTTGCTGCGCCACGCCACCAGCGCCGCGACGATCCCGGCCAGCAGGCGCTCGTTGCCCGGCGACAGCGCGAGCGCGTCGTCCTGCATGAACAGCGCGGGGAAGATGATCGCGCTCAACGCGGCAGGCGGCACGTAGCGCAGCGCGCGCGCCACGGTCGGCGGCATCTCGCGGTTCATCAATCCGATCACCGACAGGCGCGGGATGAACGTCACGAGTGTCATTCCGGCGATGATGATCCACAGCGTCGGCATGTCCATGTCAGTCCTCGCCCTCGTTCAGATCCGGCAGCCTGGGGTCTTGCAGCGGCAGGTCATGAATTGCCCCCACCGTAACCGCCTGCTGCGCGTGCCCCAACGTCTCCGCCGCCAGCGCCGCCGCGATGCCCGCGAACACCGCTGCGATCAGGCCCAGATTGTACGGCAGGCCGTCCGCGCCCACAACCAGCGCGGCCAGCACCGCCGGACGATCGGTGAGCGTGGGCATTACCAGCGCGATGAACGTCAGCGCCAGCGTAAAATCGAGCGACCAGCTGTCGGGAACCTGCGCGCCGACGAAAACGCCCACCGCCGTGCTGAGCTGCCACGTGCTCCACAGCGTCAGGCCCGCGCCCAGGTAATACCAGTGATCGTTGCTGCCGCGCACCGCTTCCGGCGTGGTGGTGCGGTAGTGCGTGATGGAGACCGCGTAGGCCTCGTCCGTCAGCAGGAACGCCAGCACCCACTTCCAGGCCGGTTTGAGATGCCGCACATAGGGCGCCAGCGACGCGCTGTAAAGCGCATGGCGCAGGTTGACCACAAACGTGGTAAGGATGATGATCAGGCCCGCCGCGCCTTCTGCGAACAACTGCGCCGCGATGAACTGCGACGATCCCGCGAAAACGATGATCGACATGCCCAGCGCCACGCTGACCGGCAGCCCGGCTTCCATCGCCAGTACGCCGTAGATCAGCCCAAACGGCATTGTGCCCAACAGGATCGGAAGCTGCGCTCTGACGCCCGCGAAAAACTGGGCCTGGTTGGACAGCATCTGAAGGTCTCCTTGCGCCGCAAATCGCCACGCTGTGCGGCGGACTGTGCAGACTATCTAGCCACTACGTCGAACCGCCGAGCTTAGCTCATTCGTTCGGAACCGGCCACGGCAAA
The DNA here is from genome assembly GCF_036822615.1 of Aggregatilinea sp. Classification (NCBI taxonomy): domain Bacteria; kingdom Bacillati; phylum Chloroflexota; class Anaerolineae; order Aggregatilineales; family Aggregatilineaceae; genus Aggregatilinea; species Aggregatilinea sp. The sequence continues at coordinate 24,949 of NZ_DAISHJ010000006.1, forward strand.
AGAGACAAATCGGACGGCAGCGCCAGTAACCGGCCCTCCGCGCGAACAATTCCCGCCACACGGCGCGGTTCCGCGATAAACTGTATATAGACGCCACTCCACCTGCGCTACCGCTATCACCTCAACCGATCTCGCTTAAGGAGATTACCGGATGCTCAGACGACTATTGTTCGTAGTGCCGCTGCTCGCGTCCCTGCTGCTTGCGCCGCTGGCCGCATCCGCCCAGGCTCCGACCGGAAAAACCTTCGACGTGTCCGGCCTGGACGGTGAAGTCACGATCCGGTATGACGACTGGGGCGTGCCCAACATTTACGCCACCACGCCCCACGACCTGATCATGGCGCAGGGCTTTGTGCACGCCGCTGACCGCTGGTGGCAGATGGAATGGTTCCGGCATCAGGGCGAAGGCCGCCTGTCGGAGATCGCCGGATCGTCGCTGCTCGACACGGACCGCTACCTGCGCACGCTAGGACTGGCGCGCAATGCGCAGAACGACCTCGACCACGCCTCGCCGGAAGTGCTGGACCTGCTGCAAGCCTATGCGGACGGTGTGAACGCATGGCTGGCAGGCAAAAAGCCGGTCGAGGCGGCCATCGAATACCAGTTCCTCAACACGCTGCGGCGTGCGTCAGGTGCGCCGGAAGTCACCGAGATCGAGCCGTGGACGCCCCTCAACAGCGCGACGTGGCTGCAAATCATGTCCCTGTCGCTGAGCGGCAACGCCTACTACGAGCTGGTTCGCGCCCAGGTCATCGCGGCGAGTGGGCAAGAGGGCCTGTCCACGCTCGCGCCCGGCTACGATTACGAGACCTACCCGCTGATCATGGAGCCGGGCTGGACCATGCCCGATGATTTCCCTGCCGCGCCCGACACGGCTCCGATCACGACCGCCCGCGTGCTGCCCGGCCTGGAAACGCTCGGCACGATAGCGCACGACGTCGGCCTGGGATCGAACAACTGGGTCGTGAGCGGCGTGCGGACCGAAAGCGGCATGCCGCTGCTGGCGAACGATCCGCACCTGGGCATCATGATGCCGTCGATCTGGTACGAGATCGGCCTGCACTGCACCACGCTCAGCGATGCCTGTCCCTATGACGTTTCGGGCTTCAGTTTCGCGGGCACGCCGTTCGTGGTGGTCGGGCACAATGCGCGCATCGGGTGGGGCGTGACCAACGTCGGCACGGACGTGCAGGACCTCTACCGGCTGGACATCAACCCTGACAACCCGCTCCAGTACCGCGTCGATGGCGAATGGCTGGACATGGACGTCATCACCGAGACGATCGCCTTCTGGGACGCGGACCCGGTCGAGATCGAAATCCACCTGACGCGCTTTGGCCCGGTCGTGGATGACGTGTTCGGCGCGCCGGATCCGGTCGCGCTGCGCTGGGCGGCGGCGGAGCCGAACCGCAACTTCGAGTCGCTGATGCTGCTGGGCAAAGCCGCCAACTGGGACGACTTCCAGGCCGCCGTCGCGGACTTCGACCTCGCCGCGCAGAACTTCGTCTATGCCGACACGGACGGCAACATCGGCTACATCATGTCGGGCCGCGTGCCGCTGCGCGTCGAAGGGCACGACGGCACGGTCCCGGTCGATGGGAGCACCACCGCGAACGATTGGCTGGGCTTCGTGGACCCCATGGACAACCCGCGCCTGTTCAACCCCGACGCGGGCGTGATCGTCACGGCCAACAACGCCGTGCTCGCGCCGGAAGACTTTCCGACCGTGATCAATCTCGACTGGGCCTACGGCTACCGCACCGCGCGCATCTCGGCGCTGATCGAAGCTATCCCGCTGCACACGCCGGAGACGTTTGCCGCGATCCAGTTCGATAACTTCAACAGCGGTGCGGCGATCGTCGTGCCCGCGCTGGCCGCCGCCGACCTGGGCGACGCTCGCCTGAACGACGCGGCGGCGTGGCTGGCCGGGTGGGATTACCAGAACGCCGCGGACAGTCCGCAGGCGGCGCTGTTCAACGTCTTCTGGGACCGCTTCCTGCCGCTGGTCTTCGACGAGCTGCCCTTCTACGAAGACTCGTTCAGCATGTACCGGCTGTCGCTGATGGTCGATCATCCCGAGCACCCCATCTGGGCGAACGCCGATCTGGGCACCAGCGATCCCGCCGTGCTGATGGCGCAGGCGATGGGCGATGCCCTGGACTGGATGGAGGCCCACTACGGCCCGGATCGTGAGGCGTGGCGGTGGGGCGTGCTGCACGTCGCTCCCTTCCAGGCCGTGCCGCTGGGCCAGATCCCCGAAGGACTCGATCCCGCCCTGGACCAGATGCTGCCGCTAATCTTCAACCTGTTCAACCGCGAGACGGAAACCAGCGGCGGCGGAGAAATCATCAACGCGACCGGGTGGGACGTGGGATACGGTTCGTTCGAGGTCAATCACCTGCCGAGCATGCGCATGATCCTCGATTTCAGCGATTTCGACCGGTCGCGCACGGTGCATACCACGGGCCAGAGCGGTAACCCGTCCAGCCCGCACTATGCCGACCAGATGCCGCTGTGGGCCGTGGGCGAGTCGCACGCGCACGCCTTCAGCCCGGCAGCGGTCGAGGCGAGCACGGCGGCGCTCTGGACGCTCAGCCCGGCAGGCGGGGAATAACCCGGCAGGGCGTGTAGTACACAGCGACGCGTTGGACGCAGGGGCGGCGTTGCACCGCCCCCGTCCGGCGCTCCTCCGGTTGGCCCTTGTACTTTGGCCCCCAATTATTTACGATCAAACCGGTTCCTGAACACCGTCAAGTGAGGAGCACTGCATGGAGTGGAGCGCGGAACAGTACAAGGACATCATGGCCCAGTGGGCCAGCGGGGTAACGGTCGTCACGACGACGTGCGGCAGCGAGGTGCACGGGCTGACCGTCAGCTCGTTCACCAGCGTCAGCCTGACCCCGCCCCTGGTGCTGGTGTCCATCGGCAATGAGCTGGAAACGCGCACCTGCCTGGAGCAGAGCGGCGTCTTTGCGGTCAATCTCCTCGGCACGGACCGGATCGAGTGGGGGCTGCGCTTCGCGGGCATGATCCCCGGCGTTACGGACCGTTTCGCGGGCATCAACTGGCGCACAGCCGTCACCGGCAGCCCGATCCTGCCCGGCGTGCTGGGCTGGCTGGACTGCGAGATCCGCTACGCCTATCCCGGCGGCGACCACACGATCTTCGTGGGCGAGGTGTTGCACGGCGAGGCGCTGCGCGCGCCGGGCGAGCCGCTGCTGTACTACCACCGCCAGTGGGGCAAGTTCACGCGGCTTCCCGGCGACGGGGAATAAATTCCTGCCACATAAAAAGGCGGACCGCATCACAGCGATTCGCCTCTCAATGTCAACCCACAGGGACAGGCTGGTCCCTGGGTCGAAGACCGTCTGCTAGTCGATCTCCACGCCGCCGATGGTCTCGTCAATGCGGCGCAGCGTCTCATCGTCGAGCGTGATCTTGAGCGCCGCCAGCGTGTCGTCGAGCTGGCTGACCTTCGTCGCCCCGGTGATCGCGCTGCTGACACCCGGCTGGCGCAGCGTCCACGCGATCGCCAACTGCGCGCGCGTCACACCCAGGTCGTCCGCGATGGGCTTGAGCTTGCGCACCGCTTCGATCGGGTTGTCGCGCAGGTGCGTCCGCCGCAGCCACGCTTCGTTTGCAATGCGGCTGCCTTCCGGCACGCCGTCGTCGTACTTTCCGGTCAGCACGCCGCTCGCCAGCGGACTCCACACCACCAGCCCGATGCCGTTCGGCTCGGTGACGGGCAGGATCTCGTTTTCGATGCGGGCGCGGTGCAGAATGTTGTACTGCGGCTGCTCGACCTGCGGCTTATAGAGGTTGTACTTCTCGCAAATGTCCACCGCTTCCTGAATCTGCGCGCCGGTCCACTCGCTCGTGCCCCAATACAGGATCTTGCCCTGGTGAATGAGGTCGTCCATCGCGCGCACGGTTTCTTCGACTGGCGTCTCGTCGTCGTAACGATGGCAGAAATAGAGGTCGAGGTAGTCGGTCCCGATGCGCTGGAGCGACTTATCGACGCTTTCCAAGATGTGCTTGCGCGACAGGCCCCGGTCGTTGGGATCGTCGCTCATCGGCCAGAAAACCTTGCTCGAAATAACCAGCGTATGGCGCGGGAAGTCCTTGAGGACCGACCCCATTAGCTTTTCGGATTCGCCTCTGGCGTAAACATCCGCGATGTCGAAGAAGTTGATGCCGCTGTCGTACGCTGTCGTGATGATGTCGCGGGCAAGCTGAGTGTCGGTGACGCTGCCGCCGAAGGTGATCCACCCGCCCAGGCTCAGTTCGCTTACCTTCAGGCCCGCACGGCCCAAACGCCGGTAATTCATGAGAAACTGTCTCCTTGCGTGCTACAAAACCCAGTTTGATTGTCATGCATTACCGCGCCGGGCGGCAAGCTTTTTTACGCAGCGCATATGGAGGGCGCTCACTCACCGGCGACCTGAATCACCACGCGGCCCCGGATCTGGCCGGAAACGATCTGCTCGCTGAGCGCGAAAATGTTCTCCAACGGTTCGACGCGCATCATGCGATCGATCAGCTCATTGGGCAGTTCTTCGGCCAGCCGCTGCCAGATCGCGCGGCGGCGCGCCTGGGACACGTTCACCGTATCCACGCCCGCCAGCGTCACACCGCGCAGAATGAACGGGTGCACGGTCGTGTGCAGGGCCGCGCTGCCCGCCAACCCCACCGACGCAATCGTGCCGCCGGGCAGCGTCGTCGCCAGCACCGTCGCCAGCGTCTTCCCGCCGACATTATCCACGCCGCCCGCCCAACGCCCGGTTTCGAGCGGCTTCGTCTCGCGGTCGAATTCGGCCCGGTCGATCACCTGGCTGGCCCCCAACGAGGTGAGGTAGTCGGCCAGCGCTGCGCGGCCCGTCGATGCCGTGACGGTGAATCCGCGCTGTGCCAGGATCGCCACCGCCATGCTGCCCACGCCGCCCGACGCGCCGGTCACCACCACCGGACCCTGCACGGGATCGACCCAGTGGTCGTCGAGGGTCACGGCGGCCATCATGGCCGCCACGCCCGCCGTGCCGATGCCCATCGCGCGGCGCGGCGTCAGGCCCTCCGGCAGCGGATCGAGCCAGTCGGCGCTGAGGCGCGCGTATTCGCTGTAACCGCCCCAATGCCGCTCGCCCAACCCGGCGCCCACCGCGACGACCCACTGGCCCGGTCGGAATTCCGGCGACTCCGACTCCTCGACCGTACCGACCAGATCCACGCCGGGGACCATCGGGAAGGCGCGGATGATCTTGCCTTTCCCCGTAACAGCCAGTCCATCTTTATAGTTCAGGCTCGAATAAGCGACTTTGACCAGCACGTCGCCCGGCGGCAGCGCCTCGTCGTCCAACTCCGCAAAATCTACTTGGGCCTCGCCATCCACCAGGGTCACCAACAGTGCTTTAAACTGATCTGGCATTCGCTTCGATCCTTTCACTGCTTTATTAAAGTCCATAAAAAAGGCCATCAACCCTTATGATGGCCTCACTATCAACCGATGACATCCGTTCGAAGCTACATCGCCGCAGCAGTTTTACGGAAGCGCAGCCATGTCACTGCTTCGCGGTCCTCAAGCAGCATGATCTCGGAAATGGACGTCGTCCCGGGATCGCTCTTACGGAAAATTACGATATCTGTGCCCCCTGCGTCGATTTCTCCCAGCTCCCACTGGAAATAAGGGCTGAGGGCCTCCAGCAGAGCTTCTTCGCTTTCCAGGGAGTATGAGATGTCCAATCGACGAGCATTAGGATATTTATTTGCCAGGGTGCTCAAGCATTGATCCTCATGATAGTCCCAGGCCACATAGGTTTCTATTCGGGACCAGGGAGCAAATTATAGATTTATTATACAGTGCTATTTACTTAATTTATATGGGCTGCGGTAACAATACGTTAGAAATTGATGAAGAATCAGCAAGCGCAGGGTGAAAAAACCCTGCGCCTGCTCGTGAAATATCAGATCAGTCAGCGGCTTCGCCGGACGCGACGGACTGTGACGGTCGTTGCGTCCTGGGCTTGGGCACGCCGCCCGGCCACCACGTCCAGTGCCCGAACAGGGTCGCCAGCGCGGGGTCGAGGATCGTGCGCACGACGAACGTATCGATCAGCACGCCGAACGCCACCGCGAACCCGACTTCGACCAGTCCGCGAATCTCGCCGCTGATCATCGCACCGAACGTGCCCGCCAGGATCATGCCCGCCGAGGTGATGATCGCGCCCGTGCGGGCCACCGCGACGTGCACGCCCTCGCGGATGCCGTGGTAGCCCACTTCTTCCTTGATGCGCCCGAACAGGAAGATGCTGTAGTCCACGCCCAGCGCCACCAGGAACACGAAGGTGAAGAACGGCACGTACCACGTCAGCCCGGCGGCGTTGTCGATCGACTTGAAGATCAGGTTGGTGACGCCCAGCGTAAAGGTGAAGCTCAGCAGCACCGTGCCGATCAGGTACAGCGGGGCGACGGCGCTGCGCAGCATGACCAGCAGCACCAGGAAGATGCCCAACAGCACCAACCCAATCGCGCGCAGCAGGTCGCCGTCCATCACGTCCTTGATATCCGTGACGGTCGCCGTGCTGCCGCCTACGACCGCCTCGCCGCCGTCCTTATATTCGTCCAACACGTCGCGGATGGCGTGCACCGTGTCCATCGCCTCATAGCTGGTGGGCGGCACATCGAGGATCACTTCCAGCTTATAAGCCGTGTGATCGTCGGTGATGTAGTTCGGCAGAAGCTGGCCGAGCATCGCCACGTTACCGCCCTGTTGGTCGGCGGGCATCTGGCCGAGCAGGTCGATGAACATGGTCGGCAGCACGTAGGCGTCGTCGATCGTCTCGAAACGCGCGGCAAGGCCCTCAATCGCGGTAGCCAACTCGTCGCGCCCCTGGATCAGGCGCATCGGATTGCCGAGCAGATCCTGGATCGTCGCCAGATTCGGGTCGTCGGCCACTTCGGGGAAATCTTGCGCCAGCAAATCGAAGTAGCTGCGCAGGCTTTCGAGCATGCCGCCAAGCTGCTGCATATCCATCGACGCGCCATCGCCGCCCGTGCCCGTCTGCGAGAACATCTGCATCGCCAGACGGAGCTGCACGTCCACGCGCAGCAGGTTGGTCAGTTCGCCTTCCTCGCCCAACGGATCGTTCAGGCTGCGGACATACTTCACGCCGTCGAGCGCGACCAGATCGTTGCTCAGGTGCACCATATCAACGGCGATTTCGTTCGGATCGCGCCCGGTCACCACAACCGTCATCGGCAGAATCTCGCCGCTGCCCATCGTCTCGTTCATGATGGCGAAACCGCGTACGGCGGGCTGGTCTTTGGGTAGGTCATCCAGCATGTTGTAATTCACGCGCTGGCTGACGCCGTAAATCGAAAACGGCAGCATGAGCACCACGATCAGAACGATCGTGAGCAGCGGACGGCTGCTGACCTGCTTGGAGGTGAATTCGTACAGGCGGCCCGGGCTGCGATGGGTGGCTTCACCCGGCCAGAATGCCTTCTGCCCCAGCGTAGACAGCAGCGCCGGGACGAGCGTCAGACCGGCCAGCAGCGACAGCACGATGCCAATCGCCAGGGCGGGGCCGCTGGTCTTAAAAATGCCCATCTTGGCGAAGGTCATCGCCATGAAGCCCACGAAGATCGTGCCCGCGCTGCTGCTGATCGTTTCGCCAACGAGATGCACGGTGTGCGAAGTGGCCTTGTCGATCGTGGGATGATCGGCCATTTCCTCGCGGAAGCGGCTGATCAGGAACAGGCAGTAGTCCGTGCCCGCGCCGTACATCACCACGACCATCATCACGTTCGCGTAGGAGGTGATGGTCATGACCGTATCGCCCAGCCACGCCACGATGCCGCGCGTGATGAGGTACGCCAGCGTCACCGACACCAGCGGGATGAACGGGCTGACAGGCGAGCGGTACACGATCAGCAGCATCACGATCACCAGGATAACCGTGACCCAGATCGTGCGGTCCACGCTGGTCTTCACCGATTCGGTGGTGTTGTTGACGATGGGGGAATCGCCTGTCTGGTAGGCTTCCACACCTGGAGGCAGGTTATCCTGCATCCACGCCTCGATCGTATCCAGCGTCTCCCCGGTGGCTTTTTCGGTCCCGCTAGTCGTCAGGGCGATGCGCATCAGTCCGACGCCGCCATCCTTCGAGATCATCATGTTCGCCAGAGCTTCCGAATCCGTCGGAGACACCGCGCGCGCGATCGTGTCCGGGGCTTCGTCGCTGGTCAGCCACTGCTTGAAGTCCTCCAGAAATGTCCAGGTTTCGTCGCTGCGAATGCCGCCTGCTTCGCGTGCATCGATGACGATGACCGTGCTGCCGCTGGTCAGCCCTTTGCCAAACGTGTCGTTGATCACGTCGCTGGCGTGAATGAAAGGCGCCTCGTCGGGCAGAAAGTCGCTCATGTTCGAGCTGGCAACCTTGTCGATGTTCGGAGACACCACCGTTACAACGATGGCCGTCACGATCCACACCAACAAGATTGGGCTACGGTAACGCGTGGCAAAATGCCCTATTTTTTCGAAGAACATGCCTGTGCCTCCACACTTACGATAGTGATGCTTCCATACCCGCTTCCGCGCCATCGGATTTCATGCCAAACGCGCGTTTAAACAACTCCGTCAGCAGCAGCGCCATGTCGTTGGCCGAATACGGCGTCTCGGCTTCCAGCCACCAGCCCAACATCTGAATCGTCGCCCCGGTGATAAACTGGGCGGCGAGTTCGGGCGCATACAGTTCCCGGAACCATGGCATCCGCTCCGAGATAATGCGCTGCGAAATCTGGGCCATGTAGGCGCGCCCGAACGAATTCAACTCACTGGACGCGTGCCCGCCCACCATGATCAGCACGAAGCGCCGGTTCTCGTCGGCCCACGCAAATAGCTTGTAAAAACTGTCGCGCGCCCATTCCCACCGGTTCGGGGTAGTCCGTTCGCTGTCGAAGATCTGCTGTGTCAGCGCCTCGAATCCTTGCAGGATCAGGGCGCGTACGCACGCCTCCTTGTTGGGAAAATGCTGGTAGAAGGTTGCTTTGCTGAGGTTGGCCCGCTCGGTGATGTCGAGGATATCGACGTTCTCATAGCCCTGCGCGCCGATCAGTTCGCGTGCCGCCGCGATCAGCCGTTGGTGCGTGGCTGCTTTTCGCTGTTCGTACCGGTTCATAGCCCTTACCATGCTCTATCAGCGATGTAAAATATACTTAACGTATGAGATTAGACGACTCGTCTATTCTCGACCTCGTTAGGGTAAAGCCAGCCGTTCCTTTTGTCAATAGGCCGCGCCAAAACGTTTACGGACTTCACAGACCATCAATAGGCCATACGTAGGGCAGCAGACCGCTTCCTGCCCGGAACAATGCCTCCCTCAAAACGTATAATTGAGTGTGCTCATAGGAAGGGAGATCCCATTATGAAACGTGCGCTGATTCTGCTCCTGATTTTGACGATGATCGTGCCGCTCGTTCCGGCGGCGGCGCAGGGGGACTGTGCCGGAGATCCGCTGCTGGAACCGCACCGGCACGGGGTTGTACTGCCCGGCATGGCCGCACTGCTTTACTCGGCACCCGGCAGCACGGAAACCATAGATCAACTGGCCGAGGGAACCGTATTCCAGACCATCGACGGGCCGCAGTGCACCGGCGGCGCGTGGTGGTGGATGGTCACCGACGGCAACTACTGGGACGTCTGGACGCCCGAAACGGTGAATGGAACCGCCGCCGTCGCGCCGTACCAGTTCGTCCCGCCCGTGCCGGAAGCGCTCAATGTGCCGATGCAGGATCCGGTGATCTCGACCCCGGACGTGCCTCTGCCCGCCGCGATCCCCGCCGAAGGCGTGCCCTCACTGCAAGACGGGTTTACCCAGGGGTGGGACTGGGCCGGGTGGACGGCTGACAAATGGCAGCAGCCGCCCGATCCGCTGGCGATGCAGCTTCCCGACGAGTACCTGGGCGACCTGCCCGTGCCCCCGGTCGATTTGAACAACGTGCATTTCGTGACCGACGCCAATCTCAGCCAGGAACAGCTGGCCCTGCTAGCGCAGAACGGATTCGTTGTCGTGCCGGGCAGCTTCCAGCAGTTCGATGAAGCCTACCGCGCGGATACGTGGAACCACACCGAGGGCAAAGGCGACTTCATCACCACGGACGCCATGCTGCACAGCCTGTTCCTGGTGTACCAGAACACGCTAATGTTCCTGGAGATGGACCCGTTCTACCGTGAGGTGGGCGCTGTCGCTGCCGCCAGCTATCAGGCCGCGGAAGCGCAGTGGATCGAGGCCGCTGGCACGCCTCTGGAAGACGCCGCCCGCAGCGCCGCGATTTATTACGCCGTGCCGCTGATGCTCCTGGCGGAAGGGGAACCCTACTACGCCATGGGATTCAACGAGGGTGACATCATCCCGTCGATCGTGCTGGCGAACGCCAACGCCGACATCGTCGCCGCCGCGCAGCCGCTCGTCGATCAGATCATGGCGGCTGAGGGGCGGCTGGAAGTGCCGATCCTGGCCGACTACACCGAAGACTTCAGCCAGTACAAGCCGCGCAGCTACTACGCCGGAAATCCGCTGCTGGAAGCCTACTTCCGCGCGATGATGTGGATGGGGCGCATCACCTTCCTGGCGAACAACGACGCCGACACGCTGACCGGCCTGATGGTGCAGCGCGCGCTGATCAACGGCGGCGCGCTGGCCCGGTGGCAGAACGTCTCCGATACGCTGGCGTTCCTGGTCGGCCCGGTGGACGATCTCAGCCCGGACGATACGCTGCCGCTGGCCGAATCGATCTACGGCGCGGGGCTGCCGCTCGACACGCTGGCGAATGCGGACAATCTGGCCGCCTACCGCGACGCGCTGAAGGCGCTGCCCGGCCCGCGCGTGAACAGCATCGTGCTGCCGCTGGGCGTCGAGGCGGACGAGGTGGACGCGCTGACGCGCGGCGTCCGTCTGTTCGGCCAGCGCTTCACGCTGGACGCCTACGTCATGCAGCAGTTGATCTATCCCGAAGTGGGCACGCAGGAGAATTCGCGCGCGCTGCCGATGGCGCTCGACGTGGCGTCCGCGCTCGGCTCAGACATCGCGTATGCGCTGGCGGATGAAGCAGGCGCGGCGGACTACGCCCATTACACTGACAACATGGCCGCGCTGCGCGATGAAGTGAACGCACTCACACCGGACGCCTGGATGGAGAACCTCTATGGCGGCTGGCTGTGGGCTATGCAGCCGCTGCTGGTGCGCGATCCGGCCCTGACGCCGCCCATGATGCAGACCGACGCCTGGAAACGCAAGGATATCAACAGCGCGATCGGCAGTTGGGTCGAGCTGAAGCACGCCACACTGCTCTACGCCGAGCAGGCGATGGGCGGCCTGGGCGGAGGCGGCATCGAGCCGCCGATCACCAGCTACACCAGCGTGGAGCCGAACCCACAGGTCTTCGCGCGGATCGCGGTGGTCGCGGTGGCGCTGCAGCAGGGGCTTGAGGTGCGCGGCTACTTCGGCATGAACTACCTCAGCCCGATGCCATCCGTTCGGAGCGCGCTGACCAGCCTCGCGCTGCTCTCCGCGCAGTTGGCGGAAATGGCACGCAAGGAAGTGGCGGGCGAACCGCTGATCTATGAGGAACTGTACTTCCTGCAGGAGAATTTCGACGGCGCGCTGTGGAGCATCCGCTACACCGTCGAGGAGTGGGTCACCGATCCGCCGGAGACGGTCGCGCTGGTCGCGGATGTGGCGAGTAACCCCGACGCCGGGCTGGTGCTCGAAGAAGCCATCGGCGGCGTGGATACGATCTACGTGATCACCAACAGTCCGTTCGGCTTGCAGCTCACGCGCGGCGGCGTGTACAACACCTACGAGTTCACCATGCCGATCGATCAGCGCCTGACCGACGACGACTGGCGCGCGATGGTGGCGCAGGGCCAGGCGCCGGAGCGCCCCGCCTGGACCGATCTATACCTGGGCGAGTAGCGCCCAACCCCGTACCCGGATTCAGCGTAGGGGCAATTCATGAATTGCCCCTACAATCGGATCGGAGAGGGGAGACAAGCTGTTTCAACGGATTTTGTAGGGGCGGGTTTGCAACCCGCCCTGTCTTTCTACCTATCCGACTCTAACAGTTAAAGAGCAATAATTTCGCCCGTACAACGCTCGTTGAGCCTTGCTATTCTCCCCGCGCCAGCGCCAACCGGAACGGGACCGGGGACGAGATAACTTCGCGCGATCCTCAGCGCTCCTCGCGCGGGGCGATGTGCTCGAAGTAACGCACCAGCGCCTTCATAACGGCCTCCGGCAGCGTATCGGCCACGGCCTTGAATTCGACCGCCAGCCCCTTGCGCTCCTTGAGGATCGTGCACGTCGCAGGCTCGCGCCGGTCCACGCTCCACCCGATGCCTTCGCCCTGAATCGCTTCCAGTTCCTCCATCGCCAGCCGCAGATCGAGCGCCCACGGCTTGACGGTCGTATAACCGCGCAGCCACGCATAGGTGCGGTTCAGGTCTTCCAGCGCGTCGCGCCGGGCCTCGTCATCCACCGTCTTGTCCTCTCCATATGCGCCAACGCTTCCCCATACCGCCCCCAGGAGCCTGTAGTGTAGCGGGTTTCGGATATTTTGCGCGCAGGCATGGCGCTGACGGCCCCCACCGAGGCATAATCAATCCCCATTCAGGCCGGACGCCGGTTCGTGCCGTTGATGAAGGAGAGTACTGCATGCCCCCATCCATTGACCCCGCCACCTATCTGGGCACGGTGCATCTGACAGTTTCCGATCTCGCCCGCGCAGTAGATTTTTACCAGAGCGCTCTGGGACTGCGCGTGCACCGGCAAGACGCGAGCGTGGCGGCGCTCGGTGCCGGTGCGGACGATCTACTGGTGCTGGTCGAACAGCCGGGCGCGCGCCCGGTACGCGGCACGACCGGCCTGTATCACTTTGCGATCCTGCTGCCCTCGCGCCCGGATCTGGCCCGCGCGCTGCGCCGTCTGGCCGAGACGCGCACGCCCTTGCAAGGCTTCGCGGATCACCTCGTCAGCGAGGCGATTTATCTGCCCGATCCCGACGGCAACGGCATCGAAATCTACCGCGACCGCCCGCGCAATGAATGGACCTGGGACGGCGACGCGGTGCGCATGGCAACCGATCCGCTCGATATCGACGATCTGCTGGCAGAGCTTCAAGGCGATAACACACCCTACGAGGGTATGCCGCCGGGCACGGTGATGGGCCACGTTCACCTGCACGTCAGCGATCTCGCTGCCGCGCATCATTTCTACTGCGACGTGCTCGGCTTCGATCTGATTGCCCGCTACGGCGGCGCGGCCCTGTTCGTATCGGCGGGCCGCTACCACCATCACATCGGGCTGAACACCTGGGCGGGCGTCGGCGCGCCGCCTCCACCGCCGGACGCCGTGGGCCTGCGCTACTTCGAGCTGGTGCTGCCTACCCCCGCCGCGCTGGCCGAGGTGCTGGCCCGCGTCGAGGATGCGCACATATCCACCGAGCCGCACGCGGACGGGATCCTGCTGTGCGATCCGTCGCAGAACGGCATCCTGCTGCGCACGGCGGAATAGGTGATTTCATAGGTGGGGCAGTTCGTGAAGCGCCCCGGCATGGTTTCGATCGTCACACACGAAGGACAACGGTTTATGCTCAACGACGCATTTCACCGCCGCGATGGCGCGTTGTGGTGTGAAGATGTGCCCCTGGACGCACTCGCGGAGGCCGCAGGCACGCCAGTTTACGTGTACAGCGCGGCGCGCATCACCGAAAACGTCGCGCGGCTGCGCGCCGCGTTCGATCCGCTGGGCGCGGCGATTCATTACAGCCTGAAAGCCAACGCCAATCTGACCCTAATCCGGCTACTGAGCGAGGCCGGGCTGGGCATGGATGCCGTCAGCGCGGGCGAGATTTACCGCGCGCTGGAAGCAGGCGTCGCGCCAGAGCGGATCGTGTTCGCGGGTGTGGGAAAAACGCCGCAGGAGCTGGCCTACGCGCTGGATGCGGGCATCGGCTGGTTCAACGTGGAGAGCGAAACCGAACTGCGCGTACTGGACACGCTTGCTGGGGCACGCGGCGTGCGGGCGCGCGTGGCGCTGCGGGTGAATCCCGGCGTGGCCGCGCAAACGCACCGCCACATTGCGACGGGGCACTTCGGGGCAAAATTCGGCCTGCCACCAGCGGTGGTCGCGGACATCCTCGCCCGGCATGCGGACTACCCGCACGTGAGCCTCGCCGGACTGCACGTACATATCGGCAGCCAGCTAGCCCGACCCGACGAGACGGTCGAGGCAGCACGCGCCGTCCAGGCCCTCGCCGCGCCGTACGCGGACGTGCGCACGTTGAACATCGGGGGCGGTTTCCCGGTCGAGTATACGGGCGACGAAGGGTATCCCGGCCCGCAGGCCTTCGCGGACGCCCTTGCACCGCTGCTGAACGGCTGGCAGGTGAAGATCGAACCGGGGCGATCCGTCATCGCGGACGCGGGCGCGCTGCTGATCGGCGTGCTGTACGTGAAGGAGCAGGGCGGCCAGCGTTTTATCCTGACCGACGGCAGCATGACCGAGCTGATCCGCCCGGCGCTGTACGAAGCCGTGCACCCGGTCGAGCCGCTGCGCGCGCTGCCCGGCGACGTATCCGAGGCGGTCGTCGCGGGGCCGGTGTGCGAATCGGCGGACGTGCTCAACCGCGCCGCGCCGCTGCCGGACGTGCAGCCCGGCGACCGGCTGGCCGTGCTGGGCACGGGCGCGTACGGTATGGTGATGGCGTCCAACTACAACATGCGCGTGCGCCCGCCGGAAGTGCTGGTGCAGGGTGCGCAGTGGCGGATCGTCCGGCGGCGCGAAACGTGGGACGATCTGCTCGCCCTGGAACGCGACGCGGCATCCAAGTAAGCCACAAAAACCACGTGGGATAGTGGGAAACAGCCCGCCAAAATGCGGGATTTCAGGGTTATGTGTGGGTTTCTAACTCGGACTGGCAGCGGCGGCACAGGCCAAAAAACGCCATGTGATCGATGCGCGGCTCAAAACCGTATTCCCGCCGCATCCGGTCGCGCAGATCGTCCAGCAGGCGGTCGTCCATCTCGATGATGCAGTGGCAGTTCAGGCACACCAGATGGTGATGGCGCAGCGGCCCGATCATCTGGTAGACGATGCGGTTGCCGCCCAGGTCCGTCTGGGAAACGAACCCGAGATCCTTCAGCCACTGCAAAATGCGGTAAATCGTCGGCTCGTTGAGGTCCAGGCCACGCGCTTCCAATGCGCCGTGCAGATCGTCGATCGCCAGATGGCCGCCGTCGCGGCACAGCGCATCGATCACTTCACGGCGCTGAATGGTGAGCCGCTCCCCCTGCTCGCGCAGGGCTGCGAGGACATGTTCTGCTTCGTTCGACACGCGCTTGCCCGTCTGGCTAATCCTGTCCGGTTAGCCCGATCATACCCCGCTTTGCTGGCACAGACCACGCGCATGCCGGTCCGAAAGGATCGCCCAGGCAAAAAAGCGCCCGGCCCGACGGGTACGCATTCGTCGGGCCGGGCCGGTTTCACCCGCGTGAAACGTCAGGGCTTAAGCGGAAGGAACGAGCGAGAACGCCTTGATCTGATCCGCCACGTATTCGATCTGCTCGCGCGTCATGTCCGGGAACATCGGCAGCGACAGGATTTCGCTCACGATCAGCTCGGCCACCGGGAACTGGCCTTCTTCGTGGCCGCGCGCCTTGTAGAACGGCTGGAGGTGCACCGGCAGCGGGTAGTGAATGGCCGTGCCGATCCCGTTCTGCTTCAGATGCGCCGCCAGCGCGTCACGCTGGGGCGTGCGAACGACGTACAGGTGATACACATGCTGGGTTTCAGGCGTATCGCTGGGCGTCACCACGCCGCTACCATCCAGCAGCTCGGAATAGATCGCCGCATTACGACGGCGCGCTGCGTTCCACTGGTCCAGGTAAGGCAGCTTCACGCGCAGAAACGCCGCTTGCAGCGTATCCAGCCGGTGGTTGAACGGCTCCATCGTGTGCAGGTTCTTTTCGGTCTGGCCGCAGTTGCGCAGGGCCTTGATCGTCTCGGCCACGCGCTCGTCGTTGGTGACCACGATACCCGCGTCACCCGCCGCGCCCAGGTTCTTGGTGGGGTAGAAGCTGAAGGCCGCCGCATGCCCGAACGAGCCGACGCGCTTGCCGTTGTAGGTCGCGCCGTGCGCCTGCGATGCGTCCTCGACCACCACCAGATTGTGCTTGTTGGCGATGCGCATGATGGCATCCATGTCCGCCGGGAGGCCGTACAGATGCACGGGCACGATCGCCTTCGTGCGAGGGGTGATCGCCGCTTCGATCTTGTCCACGTCGATGTTCAGCGTATCGAGATCGGCGTCCACGAAAACCGGGGTCGCACCCGCAAAGGTGACCGCTGCCGCGCTGGCCGTGAAGGTGTGCGTCGGGACGATCACTTCGTCGCCCACGCCCACACCCAGGGCGCGCAGAGCCAGTTCGATCGCCGCCAGTCCGCTGCCGACGCCCGCGCCATAATTCACACCGCAGTACGCCGCGAACTCTTCTTCCAGATGGTCCACATCGTGGCCCAACACAAAGTTACCACGCTGGATAATGCTCAGAACAGCCTGATTCAGTTCTTCCTGGATCGGACGGTGAAGCGCCTGCAAATCAACGAACGGAACGTTCACTGTGTTCTCCTTGTTTGCCGCTCCCGGCAGACCGGCAAGCGTCGTATGCGATACTGGAAATCTGCGGGTTAATCAAATAGATGAAGGTGGCCCAGCCGCTGTGCGGCTGGCCCCTGAATGAACCGGATCTTAGTCACCCGATGCGGATGTCTGCGCGGCGAGCGTGTCGGCAGCGATGATTTCGGTGCAGCCCGACTCGAGAGCCGCCTCGGCCATTTCGAGCACTTCGACCACCTTCATGCCGTCCCAGCCGCTTGCTACCGGTTCGGTGTGGTTGATGCACGAGTCCACGAAGTCCTGGCATTCCAGGCGCAGCGGCTCGGTGAAGCGAATGTGCGGCGCGACCACATCGCCATAGCGGTAGCTGAGTTGGAAGTCACCGTACGAGTTGGTGTAGGGCAGCTTGTCCACGCCCTTGTCGTAGATCTTGATCTTTTCCAGCGGCTCGATATCGTCGTAAACGACCATCTTCTGGCTGCCGACGATCGTGATGTGGCGAACCTTGCGCGGGTCCAGCCAGCTCACGTGCATGTGGGCAACGACATTGTTAGGGAATTGCAGGTACACGTACGCCAGATCGTGCTTGCCCTTCATGATCGAGTCCGTGCCGCTGGCGCGCACCGAGATCGGGTCCATGCCCAGGATGTAGCGCAGGATCGACACGTCGTGTGGGGCAAGGTCCCACAGCACGTTGGAATTGGTCTGGAACAGGCCCAGGTTCACGCGCACCGCATCGACGTAATAGATCTCGCCCAGCTCACCGGACTCGACCATGCGCTTGATCTCGCGTACGGCGGCGTTGTATTCGAAGGTATGCCCGACCATCAGCGTCAGGCCGCGGCTGTTCGCCAGTTCGACCAGTTCGTGCGCGTGGGCGCTGTTGAGCGTCAGCGGCTTCTCGACCAGCACGTGCTTGCCGTTTTCCAGGCATTCACGCGCAATCGCGTAGTGGGTTTCGGGCGGGGTCGCCACGACCACCGCATCAACACCCAGGGTGAAAAAGTCGTGATAGTCAGTCGTGGTCTGAACGCTCGGATAGCGGCTTTTTACGCTTGCCAACCGTTCCTCGGAAAAATCGGCCACTGCGACGACATTGGAATTCGGCAGCTCGATGAAATTGCGCAGCAAGTTGGGTCCCCAGTACCCATGACCGATAACGCCCACCTGTAGCTGATCCATTGCATCCTTCCCCGTTATTTCAACTGCCGCCTGTGCTCAGTGCGGCGGCACCATGTACGATAGATCTCGCGCGGTCATGAACCGTGCGAAACAGTGATGTGAAACGACGTGAATAAATCCCCTTCCCGCAAAGTCGATGCGTGTGCATCTGGTGATATGCCAGCGTGTAGTGGAATGAATGGCCCTGCGATGCGCTGGCATGTGCTTTTGACGTGCCGATCCGGCTTTCTGCGCCGCGCCCCGGCAGGGCTGCATGCCGCAGATCGCCTATCTATTCAAAATAGTACTGAGGCAACCTTTCATGTTGATAACAGAGGTTGAAAGTAACCTTTCAATTCACTATAGACTTGCGCGTATGTACGATTTTTAGAAGTTTGAGGGAAAACGCGGTCAGACGGCGCGGATCAGCGAGGAAAATGCAGCCGGAACGGCGGATGATCCAAAAGAGGGGGCGGCTGCCACGATTCCCACCCCCTCAGTTATGCGTTATGAAACTTGCGCTAACATTACACCAGCTCGATAGTCCCGTTTTCGAGCACCGCGGCACATTTCACGATGCGCGTATCACTGCCCTCGGCGCGGGCGCGCCACCACTGCGCGACATCGCGCGGGAGCGCGTGCCAGTAGTCGCTCCGCTGCTCCATCGTGCCCAGGAACTGATCGAACAGATTCCACACCTTGTCGTCCAGCAGATAGTCGGGATGCGTGTTCAACAGCGCCATGCCGCCGCTGCGCTCGACAAACGCCAGCTTTTCGAGCCACCGGTCCGGGGTGAATTCCTGCCGGACCGACGTCAGCGTGTAGTCCTGCACCATCGTGTAGGGCAGTTCCACGAATTTGCCCATAAAAAACGGCCAGATCGTCATCACGCCGCCGACCATCGGCTCGTAAGGATCGGTATCGAAGAACGAGCGATCCCACGACACGTCGAACGCCTGCATCCAGTACGGGTTGCGGTGCGTCAGCGGGGCGGCAAAACCCTGCGCGCCGAACTTCTTGACGTAGGCGTTGATCTTCCCCACGCGGCGGTCGAACGTTGCGCGCGAGGTGAACAGCTTGCCGTCGTGCTTCAGGCCGTGCACGCCGACCTCGAAGCCGCGCTCGTTCAGCTCGGCCATCAGGTCGTAGTCGAGTTCGTAGCGCTCCGGCACGAAGTTGAAGCACGAGCGGAACCCGTGGCTTTCGACCAGATCCGCGACCTGGCGCACATACGCCTGGCCCTTCGCCCACTCGATGTCGTGGGTCAGCACAAACGCGTAGCGGCGCGCCTCCGGCCAGAAGTGTGTGTACTCAAGCGATGTGACGCCCATTTCCTGCATGGCGTTTCGCAGTGTGTCCAGCAGAAAACGCACGTAGCGATCTTCCACCGGCCAGCCCAACCGGAACGTCTCCTGGGTGGGGGTGCTGTATTTCTGGCGCATCAGGCGCGTCAGGCTGCGCGGCAGCAGCGGCTTGACTTCGTAGTAAACGCGCTTGGCGAGGCTCATGCGGTAGCGATCCGGCCCGAACTGGCCTTCGCCCAGCACAGCTTCCATCAGAGCGTCCGCGTTGGCGGGACGATCAGGTAGACCGAGAACCGGCAGTGCTTTGTCGATAGCGGCCTGCCACACTTCTTCGGACGGAGAGGGATCGCATAACCAGAAGCGGGAGGGGTGATTGCTGCTCCAGAGGTTGGACATTGCGCACCGCCTATCATATGACCGGTCCATTGACAAACTTTATGTTTAGGATAGCAAAATATATTACATAGTTCAAATACCAATCCTATAAAAAAGGTTTAAAAGCAGCGCATTCCTCGACAGGAACGCGCTGTATGCCTTTGCCGTAGGGGAAGCGGCTAATTTGTCGGGGGCTTGGACGAGTTCGCAGCAGGCTGGCCGGGGCGCGACTTGCGGATCATTTGCAGGCCCTTCATGAACTCGTCGTACTCGTGTTCCCACGTCAGCGGGATGCTCACCTTCGCCAGCGGCTCCGGCGCGGGCGTGGACCAGAACGTGCCCGCCGGGATATTCCGGCTGACGACCGTGCCCGCCTTGATCACCGCGCCGCGCCCGATCTTCACGCCGGGCAAAATGACGCAGTGCGGTCCGATGAACACGTCGTCCTCGATGACCACTGGCCCGGCGTGTTCGCTGGACCGGCGCGGCCCCCAGTAGAAGTGCGTGATGATCGACGTGCGCAGGCCGATCGAGCTGTTGTTGCCGATGGAGATCACTTCAGGGTGCAGCTCGTCGATGTAAACGTACTGGCTGATCCAGACGTGCTCGCCTACCTTCACGCCCCGCATGCGGTGCAGTGCGGGACGCAGGCTTTCGCCGCCCGGCGCGACCATTGCGATCTTGCTCAATAACCGCTGGCTCAGTTGTTCCAACATGGTCCTGCCCCTTCAGCGATCCGAAACCGGAAAAAACCAATTCAACACCACGGCATGTTTTCGTAGGGCGATTTGGCAACCCGCCCCGCCTTTCACACCGGATAGAGCCATTCCCGTAGGGGCAATTCACGAATTGCCCCCTATCCGGCCATGCCAGACGGGATTTTGTAGGGGCGTATTGCGATACGCCCCTACGCGATTTCACGGTTGGCTGTGCCGTCCTAGGACGGTTCGCCCTCGACCACCACGTCGTCCAGGCCGATCGGGTTCATGCGCAGGTAGTCGGTCGTGCGCTGCTTGCGCTTGAAGTCGTCGAACGCGCGCTGCACCTGGACTTCGGTCAGACCCATGCCCTCGGCCACTTCCGCAATCGGGACGTTGTTTTCCTGCGCGTACCACAGCAGGTCCATCGTCTTGAACGGCAGACGGAAGAAGAATTCTTCCTGCGACTGGTGCGCGCTGTAGGTGTCGGTGGTCGGCTGGCGGCGGCGGATTTCCTCCGGCACGCCCAGGTATTCGGCCAGTTGGTAGACCTGCGTCTTGTACAGGTGGATGATCGGCTTGATGTCCGCGCCGCCGTCACCGTACTTGACGAAGAAACCCTGTTCGTGCTCGTTTTTGTTGCCCGTGCCGATCACGGCGTAATTGCGCTCTTCAGCGTGATAGTACAGCGTCGTCATGCGTGTGCGCTGCTTGAAGTTCGACGCGGCCACGATTTGCAGGTACTCGTTCAGCGGCAGACGCTGCGTCTTCTCTTCGCCCTCGGGCGTGATGATCGTCAGCTTGAAGACGTTGAGCGTATTGTCATCCAGCAGGTTGTTCGGCAGCACGATCTTGGCCTTGTAGCCTTTGGCCGCATCGTATTCCGGGAAGACGCGCGCGATCGCTTCGTCGCGGCGCTGGTAGCAGCGGAAGCCTTCCAGCGCGGGCGTGATGACTTCCAGCGTCGGTTTCACGTCGAACGCGTCCGACAGCAGGCGGGCCAGCGCTTCGCTTTCGGCCTCGGAGTCTTTTTCAGGCATCATGATCGCGGCCACGCGCTGCGGGCCAAACGCGCGGGCGGACAGCGCGAGGCACACCGACGAGTCGATGCCGCCGCTCACGCCCACCACCGCACCCCGGCGGTGCATCACCCTGCCGACTTGCTCGCGCATGAACGAGATGATGCGCTCGGTTTCGGCTGCCGGATCGATTTTCAGGACGTCTTCACTAAAGGTCATTGCTAGGCTCCTTGAGTAACCTCGTGCCCCACGCAGACCTTGACGTCGTCGTCTGCCGATAGCGGCGGGGGCATCTTAAAATCGCGGACAAATTGCTGGTGTACGAGCTGGGCGGACAGTGCGCCGACCAGCGCCATATCGTCTGTTTCGCTGAGTTTCACGCCGCGCTCGATCTTCTTGACCATCTGGTCGATCGCGGTGGCGTTGAAGAAACCCGACGCCTCGATCTGCTGGGGAGAGAGCAGATCGCGCACGTAATCCGGCGCATTCGCGCCAAAGAAGCTGCGCTGGATCGGGGCGCGGTAGGGGCGCTTGGGCCGCTGCCAGATGTCGTCCGGCAGCCATTCCTGCGCGATCTTGCGCAGCAGGTATTTTTCCGTCAGGCCGAGCATCTTGAGCTGCGGCGAGAGACGGTTGGCGTAGTCGATCACGCGCGAATCGAGGAACGGATAGCGCCCTTCGATGCTGCGGCCCATGCTCATACGATCCGCCTGCGACGAGAGCAGGTAGGTCGAGAGGAAGGTCGTGATCTCCAGGTACTGCGCCTGCGCCAGTGGATTCCAGCCCTTGAAGCCTGCCGGGGTACGCACGCCCAGCGCAGCCCAGTCGCTTTCGTCGCCGATGATGCCGTCCGCGATGCGCTCGCGCATGGTCGGGGAGAAGAAGCGCTTGGAGCGGCTGGTGTTGCGCCAGCGCAGGCTGTGCGAGTAGGACCAGTCGCCCGTCTCTTCCATCCCCTGCTTGAAGAATGCGGTCAGGTACGCGCCACCATCGGACAGGCCCGCGATGTCGGCATAGAGCCGCTTGATCAGCTCCGGGCGGAACGCCGATTCCGGCTGGCGCGCCCAGAAGCGCCGGATCTTGGCCTCTTTGAAGATGTCGTAGCCGCCCAGGAACTCATCTGCGCCTTCGCCGGTCAGTACGACCTTGTAGTTGCTGTCACGCACGAGCTTGGCGAGCATGTACATCGGCGCAGGGGCGGTGCGCGTCATCGGCGTTTCGGTGTGCCAGACCACGTCGGGGAAGATCTGCCCGATGTCCTCGTAGCTCACGCGGATCACCTGATGATCCGTGCCCAGGTAGGCGGCCATCTGCTGCTGGAAGGCGCTCTCGTCGAACTGCGGATCGTCGAAGGTGATCGAAAACGTGTCCAGCGGGGTCTGCGTGTAGTTGCGGATGATCGCCGCCGTGGTGGACGAATCCAGCCCGCCGCTGAGGTACGCGCCCACCGGCACGTCGGCGCGGAGGCGGATGCGCGTGGCATCGATCAGCAGATCGCGCAGCGCGGCGGCGTGTTCGTCTACCTGCGCGCGCGTGAACGGCGCGGACGTCTCCGCTTCAGAGAAGTCCAGTTCCCAGTACGGCTCGACGGTCATGTTGCCGTTTTTCGCGTACAGGTAGTGTCCCGGCGGCACGGCCAGGATGTTCTGGAAGATCGTGCGCGGCGTCTGGGGACTCCAGAAGCTGAAGACCTGATTCAGCGCCACGGGGTCGATCTCCGCCTCGACGCGCGGCTCGGCCAGGATCGCCTTGATCTCAGAGCCGAACACCAGCGCGCCATCGGTCACAGTGTAGAACAGCGGGCAGATGCCCACGCGGTCACGGGCCAGCAGCAGCGACTGCTCGCGCGAGTTCCAGATCGCAAACGCGAACTGGCCGTTCAGCTTTTCGATGCACGCCGGGCCGTAATCCTCGTAAAGATGCAGGATCACTTCCGTATCGGAATTGGTCTGGAACTGGTGACCGCGCGCTTCGAGTTCGGGCCGCAGCTCGACGTAGTTGAAGATCTCGCCGTTGAACACGATCCACATCGTGCCGTCTTCGTTGCCGATAGGCTGTTGGCCGCCGCTCAGGTCGATGATGCTGAGGCGGGCGCTGCCCAACCCCACCTGGTTATCGCGGTAGATGCCGAATTGATCCGGTCCGCGATGGCGAATCATCGCCAACATTTGGCGGAGGTTCTGTTCCTCGATGGGGCTCTGCGCTTTAAGGTTGTGGATTCCGACGATTCCGCACATGGCTCACCTACCTGAACTGTTCGGACGAATTGCGTGAAGGCGGTCGGCTAGTCCTGCGTCCCGACCACAACCGGGCGCAAGGTTGCCACAAACTCAGGGTTCTTGAGCGACGCTTTATCGACCTTGCCGGAGGAGTTCTTCGGCAGGGCGTGCAGCACGACGATTTCTTTGGGGATCATATAAGGTGCCATGACCCGCTTGCAGTGGGCCAGGACATCATCGACCGTGATCTCGGCGCTGCGGCGCAGCACGATGAACGCCTTGACCGCCTCGCCCAGAATGTCATCGGGCATGCCGACGACCGCCGCCTCGACCACATCGGGGATCTCCACGAGGTGATCCTCGATCTGCTTGCTGCTGACGCGGTGGCCGGAGGGCTTCAGGAAGTCCTTGGCGCGGTCCACGACGAAGATGTAGCCTTCGTCGTCCATGCGGGCCAGATCGCCGGTCCACAGCGCGCCGTCGCGGAACGTCTTGGCGGTGGCTTCCGGGTTCTGCCAGTAGCCGAGCGTGATGTTGTCGCCCGTCGCCACGATCTCACCCGTCACGCCGGACGGCACGGGATTTCCGTTTTCGTCCAGCACGCGCAGCGTCACACCGGGGATGCCCCTGCCGATTGAGCCGAGTTTTGCGTCTTGCAGCTCTGGCGGCAGGTACGACAGGCGCGCGGTCGCTTCGGTCTGCCCGTACATTAGGTAGTAGTCCACCTGCGGATGGGCCGCGCGCAGCTCCTCGATGAACGGGTTCGGCAGTTTGCCGCCCGCCTGCTGCATCTTCTTCAGCTTGGGGAACTGGCGGTTGGGGAAGGACGATCCGCGCAGCAGGATCTGGTACGTGCTGGGCACACCCGCGATGCCGGTGCACTCGGTCGCTTCCATCTGATCGAGCACGACCTGCGGGAACGCGAAGCGGTTGTTGACCACCAGCGATCCGTTGGCGCGCAGGTGCGTGTGCAGCAGCGACGTGCCGAAGCAGTAGTAAAACGGCAGCACGACCATGACGCGCTCGTTTTCGTCCAGCGCCAGGTACTCGACGATCGAGTCCGTATTCGCCATGATGTTGCGGTGAGACACCATCACGGCGCGCGGCGTGCCCGTCGAGCCGGACGTGAACATCAGCGCGGCAAGGTCGGCCCGCTCGTCCACGGAAGTGGACGGAACCGGATCGCCGGGGGCGTGCACGGAAACGCTGAAACGCTCCGCGTAGCGCGCGGCGACTTTGTCGGACTCCACGACGATCGAGGCGTCCGCCGGGATCTGATCGGCATACTTGCGCAGGTACTTGTCCTGCATGCAGAACGCTTTCGGCCCCGTCAGTTCCACCAGCGCGGTGAACTGCGCCGCTTCCAGCGTGGGATAAAACGGCAGCACAACCCCACCTGCCTTGATGATGCCCAGGTAACTGGCGACCCAAAACAGCGAGTTGTCGGCAAAGATGCCCACACGCTCGCCCTTTTGTATACCCAGGTCGCGCAGCAGGCGCGTCATGCCGTCCGCTGCCCGGATCACGTCCTCATACGTATAAGAGGCCGTTTCGGTGATCAGCGCCGTCTTGCCCGGCGTGACGTGTTCCAGCAAGTAATCTGCGAGGTTCATAGTGGCTGCTCCTCTAGCTCTGGCGCGTCCGGCGTCCGTCGAACGCGAGACGCGCCGCCGCGCAAGAGGCTTAGTTCAACACGGCCTGCTTGCGGCGGATGTAATTCGCCAGCTTGGTAACCGAGTCGAAGTTGTCCGGCGTGATGTCCGCGTCCTCAATGTTGATGCCAAACGTCTCTTCGACGAAGAGGGCCAGTTCCATCACCGCCACCGAATCCACAATGCCTTCTTCCAAAAAGGACGCATCGTCCTCATAGTCGTAGGCCCCGTCGGTGAACAGCACGGAATGAGCGAGATAGTCGCGGATTTGAGCTTCAATCGTCATCGTCAGGTTACTCCCAAGGCAAGGTCGAATGATGAGTCGAGCGCGATTTCCGGCGGGCTGCCCGGTCACAGCCTGTAAACGCCGCCCGATAAACACGGCGTCCGCAGCTGCGTCGCCAGGGCGGTGGGGAGAAGTCAAGTTGGCTGCTGTGGCTGCGTGCTAAAGTCGTTTTGGTGTGCAGCGTGCAACCCACCCCGAAGGAGCTGCCCGGATGAATCCCCACATACTGCGGCGCGAAGCCGGTAGACCCTGGAAATCCAAGCATAGTATAAGGGCGCAACCTTACGGGTCCACTATAAAGACTTCGCAGTTCCTATCAATGCCCTTTCAGAAATTCGCCGGAAACGAGCCTGCCGGAACGCGCGCGGCGCTGCCGCTCCGGTCATCTACGCCGGAGCCGGATGGCCTGTTTTCCCCCGTCCGGAACGGGATCCAGGCGGCTGAACGGGCACGTGGTTATCAGCGTAACATGTCATCACTAGCAACCAGTAATTTTTTAACATGTTTTAACGAGTATCTGTGTTATGATATGTATTGTCAGGTTGGAGACGGGGAGCCTTCCAACCACGGTGTGAGCAACCGCGACATTCCGATCCGTTCGATTTACCCGGCCCTTTGTGGTTTATTGCATCGTTCGTTGCACGCCATCGACGCTGACGCCGGAGTTATCCCCTGTAAGGTTACCTCTCAATTGACGGTATTGTTAATACCACGGCGGAGGCCGTTCGTAGAAATGTCCCTGTTTTTTCCACCCGTCTACCAGACCAACCATTCCTTGCAATAGAGTCACTCATCTACTACGCATGTAATGTTTTTAAGCCCATTACTTTACAGAGTTTTTAGGAAATAATTCAGGAAATTACACGGCATGACGTTTTATAATAGGGATACTAACGCGGAAATGGTGATATCACGCCTCAACATGGCCCACCACCCGCAACGCTCTGTAAGGTCAGACGCAAAGCGAGATATCGACTGACAGGTTGGACGTTCGTTTTCACGTCCTTACAGATTATTCGTCGGGAGTACGGCGCAAATGGAAGCCACTGCGACAGCCCAGTTCTTTGAACAAATGAATAACGGTCACGGCGGTGGGGGCGAAGCCATCCTGGCAAGCATCAGCGAGGCGCTATTTTTTGCCGATAAAGACGGCAAGCTGACTTATCTGAATCCTCGCGCTGAAGAGCTAATTGGCGTGCGCGCCGCCGATGTCATCGGCAGTTCGTATGAGTTCCTGTTCCGCCAAATCGCCTCCTTAAGCAACAACGGCCAACAAACCATTGACGATCTGCTGTCGGCGGTTGAGAAAGTGCACGACCAGCCCACCACGCATATCTCAGTGCGCTACCCTCATTCCGCGCACCTGCAAGTCCGGCTGTTCCCGCTTAAGTCGCCGCATGGTAACAACGGCGCGAGCGAAACGAGCGGCTGGGGCGGCATCATCTGGGACGCATCCCCTGAATGGAACAAAATCGGCCAGCGCACCAAAGACATCTTCCTGCTCGCCAGCGAGCTGCGCCAGTCGATGGTCATGATTAAAGGCTACGTCGCTACTTTGCTCAGCGGTCATTACTATTGGGGCGAGGTCGAGCGGCGCGAATTTCTGGATAACATCAACGAAAACCTGAAACAGTCGATCCGCCTGCTCGAAAACGTGCGCGAGATTTCCAAGCTGGAGCTGGGCGAGATCGAGCTTGAGCGCCGTCCCGCCGATATCAAGCGCATGGTCGAGCTGGTCGCCAAAAAAGTAGCCTCACAAAACGAGAAGGCGACCTTTACGATCGATATCCCCGACAACCTGCCGCCGGTCAAGGTGGACTCGCTGCGCATCGAGCGTGTGATCTACAGCCTGCTCGACAACGCGGTGAAATTCTCCCCGCGCGAAAAAGAGGTGCGGATCGCGGTCCAGATGCTCGATACCGAGATCAAGCTCAGCATCGCGGATCGCGGCATGTCGAATCCGGGAGATTATCTGGGCGAGGAGTTCGACAGCCTGCATCAGGTGAGCACCGGCAACGCCACCCCCATGCGCGACCTGGCGCTAGAACTGTACGTGGCGCGCGGGCTGCTGCACGCGCACGGCGGGCAGATCTGGGCGGAGACGAAACCGGGCGAAGGGACCATCGTGCAAATCGTGCTGCCGGTAGAAACAAGCGGCATGTCGGCCACCGAAACACAGACAACTACCACCGAGCAGGCCGCCATCAGCACGCAGGTCCAGGCCAGCGCCGATGTCCGCGCGACGCCGCGCCCGATCAACCAGGGCACCGCCAAAGTGCTGGTGGTCGAAGACGACGCGCGTATGCTGCGCTTCCTCAAGATGCAGTTGGAGATCATGGGCTATAAGGTGATCACCGCGTCCGAAGGCAGCGACGCGCTCGATCTGGCCGCGCTCGAAGTGCCCGACGTGGTTCTGCTGGACATTCACCTACCCGACGCGAACGGCTTCGACGTCTGCGCGCAGCTCCGCGAGTTTACTGCCGTGCCGATCATTATGATCACCGGCAGCGCCAAAGAAGAAGACATCGTGCGCGGGCTGGGCGTCGGCGCGGACGACTACCTGACCAAGCCGTTCCGCAACAAGGAACTGCTGGCGCGCGTTCAGGCCAACCTGCGCCGGTCCTACCTGACCGACAAGTCGCACAGCGATCCGCTGTTCCGCGCGGGCGATCTGGTGATCGATTTCGAGCAGCGCCTCGTTACGGTGCGCGGCAAGCCGATCAACCTGACGCCGATCGAGTACAAGCTGCTGTACCAGTTGGCAACCAACGCCGGACGCATCCTGACTCACGATCAGTTGGTGGCAAAGGTCTGGGGACCGCTGTTCAAGGAAGAGACGCAGTACCTGTGGGTCAACATCAGCCGCCTGCGCTCCAAGATCGAAAAGGATCCCAGCGAGCCGGAATACATCCTGACCGAGCGCGGCGTGGGGTACTACTTCCCCAGCCTGGACCAGATCAGCCAGTCCGACCCGGCCTCGAACAAGACGCAGCCTGCCTGATACCGTATCCCGCCCATCCAGTGATAACTCATCCCCTTCTCTTATAGAGAAGGGGATTTTGTTTGTATGGTGGAACGGCACATCTGCCGGACGGTGCTGCCGCGCCGCCCAATGCAGGTTTGTACGGCAGTCCCCGGCCCGATTCCTTTATATATAGTAATCTCAACGCCGATCTTCAAAATTGGCGCGTTTTGCCCTTGCTGTAAAGTAAGGGGGCCTAAAAAAGCCCAAACTAACAGCCTGTGTAAGGTTACCAAACACGAGCTATCAAGTGCTTCCAGGGTCCATCTTCAGCCCGGCATGCCTCTAAAGCTCGCAAAAATCAACGTCTGCCGCTCGTTTCTTCCCTCAGCGATTTACCATTTTCACATTAAAACGCCTTCAAACGGCTATGAAATAGGGGACTGTATAAATTTCGTAAAAAAACGTATTTCCTCGACTAATTGATAGGTGAAAACACGATCGTGTTGTGCCCATGAAAGGTTGACCCCTTACCATAGTGCATGTAGCGTGAGGATAAAGCGCTCGCGCTTCACACTTAAACCGTAGGCCCCCCTACGACTATGAGGGAAGACAATGCAAACTCAACATCAACACGGCTGGTTCATCGACGCAGCAGACAAGACTCACTCATTCGACTTCTTGACGCTTTCAGACTACCAGCGTCGCACGGTCTACTTCGCAGCGAAGCGCGTGCTCGATTTCGTCGGCGCCGCCATGGTGCTCCTGATGGTTGCCCCGCTGCTGGCCGCTCTGTCGCTCTGGGTCATTCTCGACTCCAATGGCCCCGCCCTGTTCAAGCAGGAGCGCGTGGGCGCACGGCGCAAGAAGGGTCCCAACGGCGAAGAAACCTGGGAAACCACCACGTTTACGTGCTATAAGTTCCGGTCCATGTACCAGAACGCGGATTCCAAGCTGCATCAGGCGTTCTTCCAGGCGTTCGTCAACAACGACGAAGCCGCGATGGACGAACTGAAGGGCGAAAAGACTGCCGAGCGCAAGCTGACCAAGGACCCGCGCGTCACCCGTGCCGGTCGCATCCTGCGCAAGACCAGCCTGGACGAACTGCCGCAGTTGTGGAACGTGCTCAAGGGCGATATCAGCCTCGTGGGACCCCGCCCGGCGATCCAGTACGAAGTCGATATGTACAAGCCGTGGCACCGTGAGCGCCTGAACACCAAACCGGGCCTGACCGGGTGGTGGCAGATTGAAGGCCGCAGCTCGACGGATTTCGACGAAGCGATCAAGCTCGACCTGTGGTACGTCAAGAATCAGAATATGTGGCTGGATGTGGTCATCATCCTCAAGACCCCGATCGCGGTAATCTCGCGTAAGGGTGCCGCCTAAACGCACCACACCTATCGTTCCAACGCCGTGATGTTGAAGTAGACAGCCTCTCCAATCGGAGAGGTTGTCTGTTTATTTTGACAGGTTGTATGCTAAATCCCCGATCAGGCTTTGCGGCGGCGGCGCTTTTTTCTCATAATACTATTGTCGCTGCACATCATTCCTGTTTCAGTCGTGGCGCTCGGAAGCGATGAGTGGTCACGTGCTGGTCGCTTTCCAGTTCCCGAACGGATAACCATGATTTTAACTCTGCTCGTGATCGTGCTCGTCGTCACGTTGATGTTAGCGATCAACGCGCTCTACGTGGCGGGCGAATTCGCCACCGTCAGCGCGCGCAAACCGCGCATCACCCAGTTGGCCCACGAAGGAAACCGCCTCGCGCAGATGCTGCTGCCGGTGATCGAAGATCCGCACCGGCTGGACAGCTACATCGCCGCGAGCCAGGTGGGCATCACCCTGTCCAGCATCGTGTTAGGTATCTACGGCGAACGCGAGATCGCGCCGCGTATCGAACCGGCGCTGGAATGGCTGCCCCTCGGCAGCAGCGGCCTGGCGTCGGCGGGGGTCGCGGCGATTCTGGTGCTGGCCGTGCTGACCACGCTCCAGGTCGTGTTTGGCGAGCTGGTCCCCAAGGCGATCTCCCTGCGCTACCCGGAGGAAGTCGCGCTGTTTACCACTATCCCAATGCGCTGGTCCGGCGACGTTTTGCTGAAGCCGCTGATCATCCTGCTCAACGGAAGCGGTACACTGGTGCTGAAGCTGCTGGGCGCGCATAATGCCGGTCACAGCAGCCACGTCCACTCGCCCGAAGAAATCATGATCTTGATCAGCGAAAGTGAAGAGGGCGGGCTGGTCGATGCGGAGGAGCGGCGGCTGCTGGACAACGTGTTCCGCACCAGCGAGCTGTCGGCGGGCGAGATCGCCGTGCCGCGCACGCGGCTGGTCGCCGCCTCGGCGGATATGCCGGTCGATACGGCGCTGAAGCTGGCGGCGGAATCGGCTTATACGCGCATCCCGATTTACCAGGGCGACATGGATCACCCCGAAGGGTTCGTCCACCTGCGCGATCTGTTCCGGCTCTACCGCGAAAACCACGAGGCGTCGATCGAGACGATCATGCGGCCCCTGGTTTACGTGCCGGAGACGATGCCCGTCAACGACGTGTGGCAAGTCATGAACCGCGACCAGAGCTATCTGGCGATGGTCTTCGACGAGTACGGCGGCACGGTCGGCATGGTCACCCGCGAGGACCTCATCGAAGAGCTGTTCGGGGAAGTTCAGGACGAATTCGATGTGGAGGATCCGCTGATCGCCAGGGGCGAAGACGGCAAATATATCGTGCGCGGCGATACCCTGATCAGCATGCTCAACGAGCATCTCGACCTCAACCTGCCCGACACCTACGCCTACACCATTGGCGGGCTGGTGCTGCACGAAATGGGGCGCATTCCCAAACCCGACGATGAAGTCAGCGTAGACGGGATCATGCTGCACGTAGACAGCGTCAGCGAGCAGTCGATCCAGAAAATCAGCCTGACGCTGCCGCACAATGGCTCGGACGCAGCCAGCAAGGAACAAGCCTGATGGGTGTGCTGCTGCCACTGAGCATCATTCTGCTGCTCGTATTCATCAACGGGGTTTTCGTCGCCGCCGAGTTTTCGTTTATCGGCGTGCGCCGCTCGCGCATGGAACAGCTTGCCGAAGAAGGAAACCAGACCGCGCAGTTGGTCAGCGACGTGATCGACCATCCCGCGCGGCTGGATCGCTACATCGCCACGGCGCAGTTGGGCGTGACGCTGGCAAGCCTGGGCCTTGGTATGTACGGCGAGCCGAGCATCGCGCACCACATCGACTACGCGCTGCATCACTGGCTGGGGCTGGAACTTTCGATCGTCAACACGGTCGGCTTCCTGGTCGGGCTGTCATTGGTGACGTATCTGCACGTCGTGCTGGGCGAGATGATTCCCAAGTCGCTGGCGCTGCAAAACACGGAGCGCTCCGTATTCCTGCTGGTGCGCCCGATCACCTTCGTGCAGACGATCTTTTCGCCGGTCGTCACCGCGCTGAACGCGATCGGCGTGGGCGTGCTGCACCTCCTGCGAATGCCCGCGCCGGACAAGATCAGCCGCCTGCACACGCCGGACGAGCTGGAGCTGATCGTCTCCGAAAGCGTGGTCGGCGGCATGCTCGAAGAACAGGAACAACAGCTCGTCACGCGCATCTTCGACTTTTCCGAGCGCCGTGTCAGCGAGCTGATGGTCCCGCGCCCGCGCATCGACGCCGTGCCGGTGGACATCAGCGAGCAGGATCTGATCGAGCGCGTGCTGGCCTCCGGCCATACGCGCTTCCCCGTCTACGAAAACGACCTGGATCACATCCTGGGCATCCTGCACCTGAAGGATCTGGTGCGCCAGCAGCTCGATGCCGCGCCGTTCGATCTGTACGCGCTGCTGCACGACGCGCCGCGCGTGCCCGAAAATCTGTACGCGGAGGCGCTGCTCTCCACACTCAAGCGCATGCACGTGCAC
Organism: Aggregatilinea sp.; assembly: GCF_036822615.1. Taxonomy (NCBI): domain Bacteria; kingdom Bacillati; phylum Chloroflexota; class Anaerolineae; order Aggregatilineales; family Aggregatilineaceae; genus Aggregatilinea; species Aggregatilinea sp. Next base: position 57,207 of record NZ_DAISHJ010000006.1, read on the forward strand.
ATGGCGATCGTAATCGACGAATATCAAGGCACGGCGGGACTGGTCACACTCGAAGATCTGATCGAGGAGGTCGTGGGCGAGGTGCGCGACGAGTTCGATCTCAACGAAGAATCCGATCTCACCGTGGTCGAGCCGGGGCACATCACCGCCCAGGGGACCACCCGCCTGTACGAGCTGGAGCCACACCTCGACATCCACAAACACGGCCACGACGTCGAAACCGTCGGCGGGCTGGTGCTCGCTGAACTCAACCGCGTGCCCGAAGTAGGCGACGAGGTGAGACTCGACGGCATCACGTTCACCGTGGAAGTCGTGGACGGGCTGATGATCAAACGCCTTTCGATCCGCTACCCCATCGACTCTCCGCACGCAGGCGGCACCGCCCCCTGACCCTTAAGATCGTCTCTGCCGTCGGGCTTACAAATCTACTGTGATAGGAGGTTTGATAGCTTGACGGCAGGATCGGGATCACGCTATACTGTGAACGCTCACATAGATCGTTTTTAGGCTATACACCTTTTCGTTCCGCTCGCAGTTTATTATTGATCCGCCCGGTTTGCCGTATTTTGCGGCCAGGGCAGCTTAAGAATGGTTGGCGAGATTGCTTTATGACCTCCTTGCTGCAAGCCTCAAGCATCACCAAGCAGTTCCCAGGCACGCTCGCGCTCGATAACGTCCAGCTTGACCTGCAAGCGGGCGAAATTCACGCCGTCGTGGGCGAAAACGGCGCGGGCAAAAGCACGCTGATGAAGATCCTGTCGGGCGTCTATACGCCGGATGCCGGAACCATCACTTTTGAGGGCGCGCCGCTCACCGTTTCCAACCCGCGCGATGCCCTGACACACGGCATCGCCATCGTGCACCAGGAACTGAGCCTCGTTCCCGCGCTGACCGTCGCGGAAAACATCTACCCGGGCCGCCTGCCCACCAACGCGCTCGGCTTCGTGAAGTACGGCGAGCTGTTTCGCCGCGCCGCCGCCATTCTGGACAGCATCAATCTCGATATCAGCCCGCGCACCCCGGTCAGCGACCTGTCAATCGCCAAGCAGCAGCTCGTGGAAATTGCCAAAGCACTCTCGATGGACACAAAGGTGCTCATCCTCGACGAGCCGACTTCCGCTCTGACCGAGCGCGAGGTCGAGATCCTGTTCGACCTGCTGCGCAAGCTCGCCGCGAAGGGCGTCGGCATCCTCTACATCAGCCACAAGCTGGACGAGATCTTCGCCCTCACCGACCGGATCACCGTCCTGCGCGACGGCAAGTATATCGGCACGGTCGACACGGCGGACGTCAGCACCGAGGACATCATCCGCATGATGGTCGGGCGCGAACTGGGCCACATGTATCCGGCCAAGAGCAGCGGCGAACGCGCGCCCCTGCTCGAAATACGCGATCTGCGACTCCCGGGCCAGCCCATGCCGTGTACCTTCACGCTGTACGCGGGCGAGATCGTCGGCTTCGCGGGGCTGATCGGCTCTGGGCGGACCGAGCTGGCGCGTGCGATCTTCGGCGCGGACGCGCGCGCGGCGGGCGAGCTGCGGCTCGAAGGCAAGCCGGTCAATATCGGATCGCCCAGCGAGGCGATCAAGTACCAGATCGGCTACCTGCCCGAAGACCGTAAGGCGGCGGGCCTGTTCCTGGATATGTCGGTCAAGATGAACATCGAGGCGGCCAACCGCCCAGCGGTCACGTCCAACGGGTTTATCAACTCGGCGAAAGAGCGCGTCCTGGCCGAAGAATACGTGCGCCAGCTCAGCATCGCCACGGCGGGCGTGGACCAGGAAGTCCGGCGGCTGAGCGGCGGCAACCAGCAAAAGGTGCTGGTCGCCAAGTGGCTGGCGATCAAACCGAAGGTGCTCATCGTGGACGAGCCGACGCGCGGCGTGGACGTGGGCGCAAAGAGCGAGATCCACCACCTGCTGCGGCAGCTCGCAGAGACCGGCGTGGCAGTAATGATGATCTCGTCGGAACTGCCGGAGATCCTGGGCATGAGCGACCGCGTGATGGTCATGCACGAGGGCGCAATCGTGGCTGAAATCCCCGGCGGGGAGGCTACCGAAGAGAAAATCATGGCGTATGCCAGCGGCCAGACTGCTGGCGTGCCCGCCGTATAACATCCGTCGCGGCATTCAAGCCCGTAAATAAACAGTCCTAATTTATTCACAAGCGAGTATTAAAAGATGGCAGCAGTCTCTTCCAGCAAACCACACTCCGGCGCAAAATCCAACGTCTTGCTCTCACTCCTGGGGCAGATCGCGCGGCTGCGCGAATTCTTCCTCATCCTATTGATCGTGCTGATCGGTTTCGTGCTCCACCTCAAAACCGGACACTTCTTCACCGAGCGCAACCTGACTGCGATCGCGCTGGGCTTCTCGCCGCTGGCGTTCATGGCGGTCGGCATGACGGCAGCGCTGGTTTCCGGCGGGTTCGACCTGTCGGTCGGCTCGGTGTTCGCGCTGGGCGGGGTGGTAACCGCCGTCGCCCTGCGTGACGATATGTTATTCGGAGCGCTGCCGATCGGGCTGTCGATGTTGATGGGCATCGCGGCGGGCGTGCTGGCGGGGTTTGTCAACGGCCTGTTGATTACGCGCGCCCAAATCAACCCGTTCATCACGACGCTGGGCATGATGAGCATCGCGCGCGGCGCGGGCTACGCGATCACGGAAGGATCGCCCATCGCGCGCCTGCCGAAAGAGTTCTTCACGCTCGGGCAGGGCGAATTTCTGGGCCTCTCGAATTTGATCTGGATCGCACTCGTCGTGCTGATCATCGGGGATATACTGATGCGCCGCTCGGCCATGTTCCGCCAGATTTATTACGTGGGCGGCAACGAGGACGCCGCGCGGCTGTCCGGCATCAACGTGGACCGGGTGAAGCTGGGCGTATACACGCTCTCCGCGACGCTGGCGGCATTGGCGGGTGTGCTGTCTGTGTCGCGCTTCACCGTCGCGGACCCCGGCGCGGGCAGCGGCTACGAGCTGCAAGTTATCGCGGCGTGCATCATCGGCGGAGCCAGTCTGAACGGCGGCAAGGGAACGGTCTTTGGCGCACTGCTCGGTCTGGTCTTCGTCGGGTTCATCAACAACGGTATGGTGCAGCTTCGCGTCCCGGTCTACTGGCAGAACCTTGCGATGGGCGTAATCCTGCTGCTGGCGGTGGGATCGGATACGCTCAGCCAGCGCCTCCGCTCGCGCAGCCGTACGCGCAAAGGGCCGGAAACCGAATCGAAGCAGGAATAACCGGGAGCAAATTTCCGTAGGCGCGCGCCGCAGTGCGCCTCTCTACCATGCTCGGCGCTGTCTGTCTGGTTGAGGGAACGGGAGGGGGAGTTCTAGTTTTGTCTTGCGCTTCTGCTGAACACTGATGGCGAACGACTGAAAACTGTTTTTTCGGGTGCAGCCTGGGTCTCCCAGGATAGTGTACTGTTTGGCCCGCACGACCTCTCAATAATTTAAGAAAAAGGAGCAGATCATGAATCGCCGCGATTTCTTAAAAGCCAGTGCGATTGCCGCCGCCAGCGCCTCGATCCCCGGGATTAAGCTGGCGAAGGCCCAAAGCGACCAAACTTACTACATGGTGACGTTCGTGTCCGGCATCGACTACTGGAAGGACTGCTTCCGGGGCATGCAGGACGCCGCCGAATTTCTGGGCGTGAACGTCGAATATACCGGCACGCCGGAAAATGACATCACCGCCGAAGTACGCGTCTTCGAAGAAGTCGCGGGCCAGAACCCCGCCGGTATCCTCGCCACCATCATCAACCCCGACGCGTTCATCGAGCCGGTCAACAACGCTATCGGCGCGGGCATCCCGGTCGTGTGCTTCGACGCCGACTCGCCGCTGAGCAGCCGCTACTCGTTCGTCGGCACGGGCAACTACTACGCGGGCGTCGTGGCCGCGCGGTATCTCGGCCCGCTGATCGGGTCCGGCAAGGTCGCCATCTCCAGCGTGACCGCGCAGCTCAACCACGTCCAGCGCCGCCAGGGCTTCATCGACACGCTGGCTGCCGAATTCCCGGATGTCACCACCTCCGACGATCTGATCGTGGACGACCAGAACAACTCGACCACGGCGGCGGAAAAGATGTCCGCGCTGCTGATCGCCGAGCCGGACGTGAAAGGCATCTTCGCCACGGACGCGGCGGGCGCGGTGGGCGTCGGCCAGGCCGTGCGCGAGGCGGGTATGAGCGGCGATGTCTCCATCGTCGGCTTCGACTACGACGAAGGCACGCTCGACCTGATCGACAGCGGCGAGCTGACCGCGACGCTGGCACAGGGCACGTGGCAGATGGGCTTCTGGGGCATGATGTTCCTGTATGCCGTCGCCAACGGCCTGATCAAGTCCGTGTCCGACTGGCAGGCGGCGGGCATTTCGCCGTTGCCGCCCAACGTGGACACCGGTGTGGTCGTCATCACGGCGGACAACAGCCAGTACTGGCGCGCGTCGTAATTCCCACCCCGATTTAACGTTTTGCCGGGGCGTACGGGCAGCAGTGCTCGTACGCCTCTTTTGTTTCCCCTCAATCCCGCCGTGCACGGGCAGGTTCAGGCGGCCTACGATTTAAGGATCTTTAAAGCGATTGGCCTCACCCTTTAACCTCGAATTACTTGTTGCTTTATCTCCCCCGCTTAAGATGTCTCCGGTATAAGCATGATAAACGTTTCATCCCACGACAACCGCTGAGACGCGGAGGAGAACATATGCAGCACAATCGTACCTTCTGGAAGAAAATGATTGCCTTTGGCCTCGTGGCATCCATGTCGCTGCCCATGGCGGGCGCTTTCGCACAGACCGACGAACCCACCGAGGAACCCACCGAAGTCGCACCGATCGAACTCGAAGCAGTCGATCCCCTGAGCGTCACCGGCGACATCGCGATCGCGGGCAGCTCGACGGTCGAGCCGGTCACCGTGGCGATGGCCGCGCGCTTCAACGACGACGGTTTCACCGGCAACATCGCCGTGGCCGAGACCGGCACGGGCGCGGGCTTCGAGCGCTTCTGCGGTGAAGGCTCGACGGATATCAGCAACGCCAGCCGTCCGATCAAGGACAGCGAACTGGAAAACTGCACCGCCATTGGCCGTTCGGTCCTTGCCTTCCAGATCGGCATCGACGCTCTGACCGTGGCCGTCAGCCAGGACAGCCCCGTCAGCGAACTGACCCACAGCCAGCTCATCGACATCTTCACCGGCGCAGTGACGACCTGGGACCAGGTCAACCCCGAATGGCCCGCCGAAACGATCCAGCTCTTCACGCCCGGCACCGACAGCGGTACGTTCGACTTCTTCGGTGAGGCCGTGCTCGGCACCAAGGGCGCGTACGCCGACGGCGCCGCCCGCACCGACGCGCTGCTTGCGCCCAACCCCACCACCAGCGAGAACGACAACACCCTGGTCGAAGGTATTCAGGGCAGCCCCTACGCCATCGGCTACTTCGGCTTCGCGTACTACGTTGAGAACGCCGACACGCTCAAGGCCGTCTCCATCGCGGACGACGTGAGCTGGGACGACGACGGCAACGTGACCGCCATCCCCGCCGACCAGTGGGAAGCTGAAGAAATCGCCTACATCACGCCGGACGCCGAGACCGCCGAAAGCGGCGAATACATGCTCAGCCGCCCGCTGTTCATCTACTCGGCTTCCGAAATCCTGGCCGAGAAGCCCCAGGTGGCCGCGTTCATCAGCTACTACCTGAGCAATGCGCCGGAAGTGGTGACCGAAGTCGGTTACTTCCCGGTGAGCACCGAAACGCTGAACGCCAGCAAGCAGGCCTTCCTGGACGCGACGGCGCAATAACAAGGCTTTTGCCTGACCCAGATTTCACGGGCGACACGGGACGGGATGCACTCTCGTCCCTATCGCCTTGTCTGGGCCAGGCGCTGTTTTTGACCGGAAGATACGAAAACGTGCTTGTTGCATACCTCTCCGTCTCAGTTAGAGAGTCAGGGTTACCGGCAAGGAGTATGAATGGATAACCAGGCAGCGGTCATTCGGGAGAAAGTCGGCGTCAGCGTCGCACGCGAAGACCGGCTCATGGGGCTGGGCAAGCGCCCACGGTTAAGCGAAAGCCTGATCCAGGGCTTCCTGTTCCTGTGCGGGTTCATCACCATCTTCACCACCATCGCCATCGTGGTGGTGCTGGGCCGGGAATCGATGCTGCTGCTGAGGAGCGAGTACGTCGATCAAAGCGGCGTGCACACCATCGACATCATCGACTTCTTCAACACAACGCAGTGGCAGCCGCACCGCTATCAGGTGGGCATCGCGCCGCTGGTGACCGCCACGCTGCTCAGCTCGGGGATCGCCATGCTGGTCGCGCTGCCGATGGGGCTTGGCTCCGCCATTTACCTCAGCGAATACGCCTCCGCCCGCGTGCGCAACACGTTGAAGCCCATTCTCGAAGTCCTGGCCGGGGTCCCGACCGTGGTGTACGGCTTCTTCGCGCTCCAGTTCATGACGCCCGTGCTCAAGGGCATCTTCGGCGGCGGAACCGTCGAGACGTTCAATATTATGTCCGCCGGGCTGGTGATGGGCATCATGATCCTGCCGCTGGTGGCGTCGATGAGCGAAGACGCGCTCAGCTCCGTGCCGCGCGCCCTGCGCGAAGCATCGTTCGGCCTGGGATCGACCAAGCTGGAAACGACCATCCGCGTGGTGGTCCCGGCGGGCATCTCCGGCATCATCGCGGCGTTCATCATCGCCATTTCGCGCGCCATCGGCGAGACGATGATCATGGCGATCGCGGCGGGCGCGCGCCCGAATCTGTCGCTGAACCCGTTCGAATCGGCCTGGACGATGACGGGCTACATCGCCAGCATCAGCGGCGGGGACCTGGGCTACGACACGCTGGACTACAACAGCATCTTCATCGTGGGCCTGTTCCTGTTCCTGATGACCCTGGGTTTGAATATTCTGAGCCGCGCCGTGGTGGCCCGGTTCCGCGAAGTTTACGAGTAACTTCCACTAGGTTATAAGGAAGACACGGTATGGATCGTGTTGCATTAGTTGCGGCGTTGTTTCTCAGCCTGTTGATCGGTGTGAACGGCAGTCTGCGGACGCCGCCGGTGTTCGCGCGCAAAGGCTATTCTCCCAGGCTTGGCGCGCTGGCCGGACTGTTGGCGGGGGTAGGCGGCGGCATGTTGGTCGCCGTGCTGCTGCTGGCCGTGGTAGGGAACGGAACCGTCGGTGCGCTGGGCAGCATCGCGGGCGCGGTGATCGGATTGGCCGTGCTGTGGAACGCCCTGCCCGATCGGTTCGGCTCGCACGGCCCGCTACCTGAGGGCGAAGAACTGGCGCTGAACATCGAAGCGCGTCACGTCGGCGGCACAATTTCGCGCCGGTTGTTCACGGCGTCCGTCGTCGTGGCGCTGGTCGCGCTGGCGACGCTGCTGTGGACCATCGCCAACAAAACCATCGGCCTGACGGCGATGGAATACGCGATCAAGCCGAGCGAGCTGCTGCTCAACGGCGAACCGACGGGGCGAGAGGTCAGCGAGCTTTCGGAAAACGAGCTACAGCAGGTGCTGGCCGAAAATCAGCGTGTCGCCCGGCTGCGCGTGTACATTCTGCAAGACGTCGCGGGAGCGCCCCAGGACAACTGGTCGGCCCTCAGTTCGCAGTTGGTCAGCGACGTCCTCAGCAAGGGGCAGTATCCCGCCGAACTCGCGGATACGCCGCTTAACCAGATCGACGAAGCGCAGGCCGCCAGCATCCTGGCGACGGCACTGGACCGCGAGCAGCTTGAAAGCCTGATCATGGATGAAATCGTCCAGGCGCAGGTAACGGGCAGCTGGTCGCTGTGGGAATCACTGGCGGACCGCGACGGCATCGAAGCGGAAGTGGCCGACAAAACGCCCGACGCGACGCTCGAATGGCATTCGTGGCTGAACTGGGAGTTCATCAGCAGCCCGCTCGATCCGCGCCGTGCGGACGCAACGGGACTGCGCCCGGCGCTGTACGGCTCGCTGATGATCATCGCCATCACGATCCTGGTGGCGTTCCCGGTGGGCGTCGGCGCGGCGATTTACCTGGAAGAATACGCCAGCGCAAGCTGGATCAACCGTATCATCCAGACCAACATCGCCAATCTGGCAGGCGTGCCGTCGATCATCTACGGCATGTTGGGGCTGGCGATCTTCGTGCGCGCCATGGAATCGCTGACCAGCGGAAACATTTTCGGAAGCAACACCGCCAACGGGCGCACCGTCTTTTCGGCGGGCTTCACGCTGGCGCTGCTGATCCTGCCGCTGATCATCATCAACGCGCAGGAAGCGATCCGCGCCGTGCCGAACTCGCTGCGGCAGGCCAGCTACGGGCTGGGCGCGACCAAGTGGCAGACGATCTGGAACCACGTACTGCCCTACTCGCTGCCGGGCATCATGACCGGCACGATCCTCGCCATCTCGCGCGCGATCGGTGAAACCGCGCCGCTGATCCTGGTGGGCGCGGCGACGTACATCACCAAGGACCCCACCGGGCCGTTCTCGAACTTCACCGCGCTGCCGATGATCATCTACCGCTGGACAACTCTGCCGCAAACCGAGTTCCGCAACGCCGCCGCCGCCGCGATCGTCGTGCTGCTGGTGCTGCTGCTGACCATGAACTCGATTGCCGTTGTGCTGCGTAACCGCTTTAGCCGGAGATTGACATGAACTCAAGCACGAACAATGGCAAGTACGCCATTGAGATCCAGGACGTCAACATCTACTACGGCGATTTTCTGGCCGTGCGCGGCGTGAACATGCGCATCGAGCGCAACAAGATCACCGCGCTGATCGGCCCGTCGGGATGTGGCAAAAGCACCCTGCTGCGCTCGCTGAACCGCATGAACGAGCTGGTTCCCGGCGCGAACATCAAGGGCGAGGTGCTGTTCCACGGCCAGAATCTGTACGCCTCGGACGTGGACGCGGTCGAAGTGCGCCGCCGCATCGGTATGGTGTTCCAGAAGCCGAACCCGTTCCCCAAGTCGATCTTCGACAACGTAGCCTACGGGCCGCGCATCCTCGGCCTGAAGGATAAGGCCGCGCTGGAAGAGATCGTGGAGCGCAGCTTGAAGCGGGCGGCGCTGTGGGACGAAGTGAAAGACACGCTGAAGAAGTCCGGGTTGGCGCTTTCGGGCGGGCAGCAGCAGCGTCTGTGCATCGCGCGCGCGCTGGCCGTCGAGCCGGAAATCATCCTGATGGACGAGCCGTGCTCCGCGCTGGACCCCATCGCCACGCTGCGCATCGAGGAACTGATGCGCGAGCTGAAGGAAAATTACACCATCGTCATCGTGACGCACAACATGCAGCAGGCCGCACGCGTTTCCGACTACACCGCGTTCATGCTGTCCAACGAAACGCGCGCGGGCGAGCTGATCGAGTATGGGCTGACCGAAAAGATCTTCAACCGGCCCGACGACGCGCGCACCGAAGACTACATTACAGGCCGGTTCGGATAGCCTCAAGGGGAGCCACTGCCATGATCGATCCACAACTTCAGGCCCGAACGACCCTCGACCGGGAACTGGCGACGCTGCGCGACAACGTGCTGCGCCTCAGCTATATGGTGGATACCGCCATCGAGCGTTCGGTGCAGTCGCTCAAGGACCAGGACGCGGCCCTGGCGCAGCAGGTCATCGCGGACGACGAACCGATCAACCACATGCGCTACCAGATCGAAGAAGCGTGCTACCGCCTGCTGGCGATGCAGCAGCCGACCGCGCGCGACATGCGCTCGATTGTGACCGCGATTCACATCGTAGTGGAGCTGGAGCGCATCGGGGATCATGCGGCGGGCATCGCCAAGATCTCGATCGAGCTGGCGAAAGAGCCGATGCTCAAGCCGCTGATCGACGTGCCGCGTATGGCAGAAATCAGCCGGGAGATGATGCGCGCCAGCCTGAACGCCTACCTGGAATGGGATGCGGAGCAGGCGCGCCAGACGGCGCTGCGGGACAGCGAAGTCGACACGCTCGACGATCAGGTCTACCGCGAGCTGCTGTCCTTCATGCTGGAAGACGCGCACAACATCGCCCGCGCGACTCATCTGCTGTGGGTGTCGCACAACCTGGAACGTATCGCGGACCGCATCACGAATATCTGCGAGCGCGTGATCTTCATGGTCACCGGGCAGGTAAGCGAGATCGGCGATCACACCCATTAGACGACCTGTGGGTAAGCGGAAGAAACGCAAAACGACCGGTTGGGGAACCGGTCGTTTTGTGTTTACCTCAGATACTTCAGACGTACCGCTGTTCATAGGGGCGTATCGCAATACGCCCCTACAACTCCTCGATCTACGTCGCTTTTGTAGGGCAATTCATGAATTGCCCCTACCGGGCGGAACAAGCCCCGCCCCTGCGGATCGAGCGTTTTTATCTCTCCCAATGTCTGCATAAAAACATACGGGGGTGGATCGTAGGATCCGCCCCGTAACCCCTTCACAACCGGATGCTCGACCGGAAATGCGCTAAATCACCCGCACGGGCGTGCCGACTTCGGCCCACTCGAAGAACCACTTCGCCTCGGGGGTCGGCAGGTTGACGCAGCCGTGACTCATCGGGCGACCAAAGCTGTTGTGCCAGTACGTGCCGTGAATACCGTAGCCCTGGTAGAAGTACATGGTGTACGGCACCTGGGGCAAGTAGTAGCCCGGGCCGCTCATGTCGGTCGCCTCGTACTTCACGTAGACCTTATAGTCGCCCAGCACCGTCGGCGTATCGGGCAGTCCGGTCGAAACAAGATGCGTGTGCACCAACTGGCCGTTCTCGTACGCGTAGATACGTTGCTCGGACGTCGAGACGACGATCGACTTGCCGTTGGTCGCCGGCGGGGCGGGGGCCTGCGCCGCCGAGGGCGCATACTCGCCCGCCGCCGGGATGATCAGTTCCTGGCCGACGTACAGCAGGTCCGGGTCCGTGATGTTGTTCAGCGAGACGATATCTGCCGTCGTGACGCCGTAGTCGAGCGCGATAAGGGCCAATTCCTGCCCGGCTTCCACCACGTGCACGGTCGTCGCGCCGGTATAGGTCTGGGCCGGTTCTTCCGGTTCTTCCGGCGGCGCGACCTCGATCATGGGCAGATCCAGGGTGCCGTCCCCCAGCTCGCCGCGCAGATCGAGGCGCATACGGTCCAGCAGCACGGGCACGTCCAGCGCGCGGCCCGCCTGGGGCGAGTCGCCGCCCACAGCGGCGATGTTCGCCTGATCGCTGAGGTTGAACAGCCCCGTTTGCGCCTGGACCAGATCGACGGTGTACCACGGCGTCACGGCCTCACCCGGCGCGGCGCTTTCGGCCAGCTGCATCGTCACGTCGAGATCGATGTTGATGCCAAGCTCGGCCTGCGTGAGCGTCCAGGTGCGGCTGCCGTCCCGCGCGGTGACCGGCTGCGCGAGCAGCGTTCCGGCCAGCGCGCCGCGCGCCGACTCGATATCCATGCCGCCAATCTGCACACCCGCGACGGTCACGCCATCGGAGATCGTGATCTCGGAGCTGGACGCCGCGTAGAGGTAAATGCCCAGGCTCGCCAGTGCGCCAAACAGCGCGAACGCCACCGCGATGAGCACGCTCCACACCAGCCACGGGATCGGGCGGGTGCGGTGCGGGCGCGCGGGCTTCAGGTAGCGCGACGATGGCTGTGATGGCTTGGCGTAAGCGTGCATGGAAATGACTCTGCCCCCAGTTCTTATGATATGAACCAGTGTAGCGCGTTTGGGCCGGCGCGATGGGCGCGCGGCGCGTGCCCGGCCTACGTACGGCCTACGCTCCCTACGCGCCAACAATTTCTACGATACGCCTGATTTTAGGTTCGATCATCATCCATTCGGCGGATTGATGATACTAGACGCACGAGGCAGGCGATCTCACAATACTATTGGGTGTAACGGATACAACCTATTTGTGAAAAACATCACTTTTGTAACGAATTCACGCGACAAGTTGCACTAGGAGGGAAAGCGAGTCGAGACTACTGTTATAAAGAAATCGTCGGGTAAGCCTTCGAAGTCAAGGAAGGACTGTAGCGTATGTCCCAACACCGGGCCGAATTAGACATCGACCGTAAGGCGCGTGCATATGCGCCTGTATTGCCCGTCAGAAAACAAGACGCTGAAACGCGACTCGGGCACTTTGAAGAAATTTACCTGACCTACGAAGCGGAGATCGCCCGCGCGGAAGCGTCGCGCTGCATCCAGTGCCCCGACCCTGCGCCGTGTGTGCTCGGCTGCGCGATTGGAAACGACATCCCGACTGCGCTTCGACTGGTCGAAGAAGGTAATTTTATAGAAGCGGCAAATATATTCCGTCAAACCAGTCCCATGCCGGAAATCTGCTCCCGGGTGTGCCCGCAGGAGCGGCTGTGCGAAGGCTCGTGCACGCATGGCGGCGGTGTTAGTCTGCAACCTATCCAGATCGGCAAAATTGAAAAGTTTGTCATCGAATACCAGTATGCAACCGAGGGTATCCCGCTAGGCCAGGTCGATCCCGACACGGGCAAATCCGTTGCCGTGGTCGGCGGCGGTCCGGCAGGATTGGCCGCCGCTGAGCGCCTGCGCCGTCTGGGGCACGCGGTCACGGTCTACGACGCCAATCCCTACCCTGGCGGTCTGCTGCTGTACGGCATCCCGGCCTACAAGCTGCAAAAAGAACGGATCGTCAAGAAGGTCCAGCACCTCGAAGCGCTCGGCATCCGTTTTGTGACGCATACGCGCATCGGGCAGGACATCCCGCTTCAGAAGCTCGCGGACGAGTTCGACGCGGTGTTCATCGCAACCGGGGCCAGCGTCGATTCGGTCCCCAAGTGGGAAGGCGCGGATCTGCACGGCGTCTACACGGCGACCGAATACCTAATCCGGTCGAACGTGCCGGTAGACCTCCAGCCGCACGAGCTGGCGGAAAAGGGCCTGCCGGACGTCGGCCACCGCGTTTACGTGGTCGGCGGCGGCGACACGGCGATGGACTGCGTGCGGTCGTCGCTGCGGCTCCAGCATGCGCTGGATTATTCGCTCGACGTCACCTGCGCCTACCGCCGCACGGAAGCCGAAATGCCCGGCTGCAAGGCCGAGCGCGTCAACGCCCGCGAAGAGGGAGCCAAGTTCGAATGGCTCACCGCGCCGGTCCGCTTCGTCGGTGACGAGGAAGGCAACCTGACCGGAATCGAGTTCGTGCGCATGACGCTGGGCGAACCGGACGAGAGCGGGCGGCGGCGGCCCGTGCCGCTCAAGGGCTCGGAATTTGTGGCCCCCGCCGACACGGCGATCCTCGCGCTGGGCTACAACGCCGACCCACTGCTGGGCGAAACGACGCCCAACATGGCGACCGATCGTTGGGGTTTGATCCTCATCGATCAGGACACCGGCAAAACCAGTCTGCCGAACGTATGGGCGGGCGGCGACGCCGTCACCGGGCTGGAACTGGTCGGCACCGCCATCAAATCGGCGCAGAAGGCAGCGGATTCGATCGCGGAATTCCTCAAGGCGTGATCCACGCCAACGAGTACAGCCAAACAAAAAACGTGGCTCACAAAGCCACGTTTTTGTTTTGCCACAACATCTTGGGCCATGAAGTGATCACTGGCGATCACCAGCCGCATTCGTTCAGGCTGCCCTGCCGGATAACGGTGCCAGATCGGGAAACCGAACTCTCAACGACCGTTACGCGCCCGCGCATCGAGCAGGCTGCGAATCTGCGCCACCAGCTCGTGATAGACCGCTGTCTTCGAGACATACCCGTTCGCGCCAGCCTGCATCGCGCTGGCGACGCTGCGCGAATCGCTGCGGGCAGACAGCATGATGACAGGGGTAACCGTCGTTTGCGAGCGTGACCGGATATGCTCGCAGAGTTCGATTCCGTTCATGTCCGGCATCATAACATCCAGCACGATGACGCTGGGCGTAACCGAGTCAAGGTACTTCAGCGCCTCGTAAGCGCCATTGGCCTTCAGCACCGTGAATCCGTGTTTGCGCAGCATCACGTCTACGAGTGCCAGGATACCTGGGTCGTCGTCAACTACCATGATTAACTCGTTCATACGGCGCCTTCGTTTACAATTTTCACTTTTGGCCCTAAAGGTCACCAGGCCCGGTACACTTCTCCGGGCCTATCAGCGAACATGCAGTTATAAGACCGGGCGTATACGCCCAGGACAGGGTGGTCAAATGGGAGAGGAACTAGCTGCCCAGCGACACCAGTTTCTGCGCCAGTTCCGTCAGCGACGTGGCCTGGATGGCATGCAGCCAATTGCGCGTCTTTTCCGACAGCCCGAACGCTTCGAGCAGGTTGTCGTCGCGGTCATCCACCAAGCGCCGGCACACGTCTTCGTCGAGCAGCGCGATGCCCATCAGGCTATCGAGGCGAGCGCGCTCTTCCTTGCTCATCACGTATTCCCACCACGTACCCGTGCCAGAGAACCCGTGCCCCTGCGGCCACGGCAGAACATCCATCACCGGGGTCTGATCCATAAGCGCCATCGTCATTTACTCCTTGTATCCAATACAGCCTTCAAGCGGTGAACCCGCCGTTGATAATCTTGACCACGCCAAATCAATGTGATTGGCCTTCATCCTCAAACAAGTAACTTTCTTCTCTAAGTGTGATCAGCCACTACCACCGGGAGCCTGCCCCGCCAGGGCCGAACCGCCGGGAACCAGCGCGAGCGCGGTCAACGTTACGAACAGGATGGAGCGCGCGCGGCGCGGGTCAGAAGCCAGCCAGTTCATCGCCTGTAACAAACGGTAAGTCATTTCTTACACCTTTAACCTATTATAGATACCCGACTGATTAACTGTCCTAAGCACGCAGATCTTACAATGTTACCACGCTACGGGAGCGGGCTGCCGCTGCCGCCGGACGCCTGCCCAGCCAGGGCCGAGCCGCCGGGGACCAGCGCGAGCGCGGTCAACGCCACAAACAGGATGGTGCGCGCGCGGCGCGGATCGGAAGCCAACCAGGTCGTCGCCAACATCAGACGGTTTTTCATTTCCATGCTCCTCATGCGCGGCTGCGCAGTCTCATCCGGGTCAAAAGTCAATAAGTGTCGAGTAACGAAGCTGCTGCGCTACGGGAGCGGGCTGCCGCTGCCGCCGGACGCCTGCCCAGCCAGGGCCGAGCCGCCGGGGACCAGCGCGAGCGCGGTCAACGCCACAAACAGGATGGTGCGCGCGCGGCGCGGATCGGAAGCCAACCAGGTCGTCGCCAACATCAGACGGTTTTTCATTTCCATGCTCCTCATGCGCGGCTGCGCAGTCTCATCCGGGTCAAAAGTCAATAAGTGTCGAGTAACGAAGCTGCTGCGCTACGGGAGCGGGCTGCCGCTGCCGCCGGACGCCTGCCCAGCCAGGGCCGAGCCGCCGGGGACCAGCGCGAGCGCGGTCAACGCCACAAACAGGATGGTGCGCGCGCGGCGCGGATCGGAAGCCAGCCAGGTCGTCGCCAACATCAGACGGTTTTTCATTGCAGATCTCTCCTATGTATTGAGCATCAAGTGATGATGATTAGAGACAGAGTGAAAATTGAATAAACGTGCTCAGCGAGTACCGTTAAGGAAGCGGGCTGCCGCTGCCGCCGGATGCCTGCCCAGCCAGGGCTGATCCACCCGGAACCAGGGCGAGCGCAGTCAACGCCACGAATAAAACGGTACGAGCACGGCGAGGATCAGACGCGAACCACGTCGAAACGGAGAATAGACGCTGTTTCATGAGGGTTGCCCTCCACAGTTATCGTGTCAGAAATTTAATGATGTCTTTACGATAACGGGGGGTGCACAACAGAGTGCTTACCAGATCGTGGTAATAACAAAAAACCGCCAGAATTGGCGGTTTTGGCGGCGTTTGGATTCAGCCCAGCAGTGATTGGACCAGTTTGAGTGTTTCCGCCGTAGGTTCGACGGCGAGTTCTTCTTGCAGCAAAGTCTTCAATTCCTGGAACTGAACATGGACTTTGTTCTTCTCGCCGCTCTCAGCATAGCACAGCATGATGGCGCGGTGAATATCTTCGCGGAAGGGATCGACTTCGAGCGCCTGTTTGAACGTCGCCAGGGCTTCGCGCAGATCGCCGCGCGCGCGGGCGCACATCCCCAGGCCGATTAGTGCTTCGAGGTACAGCTCGTGATACGTCTCGCGGCGGGTATAGGCCCAGTCCGCGTCGAGCGCGGTCAGGAACTCGCCCCGGTACAGCGTGACGGCGCGCCGCCACAGATCTTCCGTGCGTGCATCGTGTGGAGAAAGCAGCCGCGCCTGCCGTGCGAGACCTTCCATCTCGTTCGCGTCGCACAGCACATCCAGCTCGGGATTGATGAAGTAGCGGTCATTCTCGAACAGCAGCGTATTTTCACCGACGGCCTGCCGCGCCCGGTAAAGCGTCGTGTGGAAATTGGAGCGCACGCGCTTGGTGGGGCTGTCCGGCCAGAAGATCAGGCTGATCTGTTCGCGCGTCTTCACGCCTTCAAACAGCAGGTAGAAAAACAGCTCTTTCGCGCTGGCGGCACGCCATTCGGACGGGGAGATCGTCCTGCCGTCACGTTCGACAGACTCCTGCCCCAGCGTCAGCACGCGCAGGCTGTACGTCTCGGGGCGCACGGCGGCGGGCGCGACCGCCGTGCTGTCCTGGCGCGTCTTGAGCTGCGCGTCCCGCAGCAGGTCGATGCGCCGCAGGAGGTCGGTATCGCGCTCGAACTGTCCCAGCACGTACTGGTGCAGCACCGGCACGTGCACGACTTCCGCGATCAACGGCTGCAAACTGCCGCCGTCGCGCGCGGTGGTGAGCGCGGTGCGCAGATAGTCCTGAGCCGCTTTCATATCTTCGGCCAGCAAAGCGACGTGCGCCGCCTGTCCAAGCACCTGGACCAGCTCGATCTTAATTCCCTGGCGTTTCAGGTCGTTGACGACCGCATGCAGGTTTTTCAGGGCGTCTTCAAGCTGGCCGGACTGCGCCCGCGCAGCCCAGAACGCGGCCTGTGCCAGCGCACGCTCCAGCGCGACATTGTGTGTTTCGGCCAGGGCGTTCGCTTCGTCAGCCAGCAGCAGCGCCTCGTAATACTTGCCACGCCAGCGCTGAAGATTCGATGCGCTGGCAAGTACGCTTGCGCGCAGGTGAGGCTCGCCGCCGCCGATCAGCTCCAGGGACTTGTTATAGAGCCGGATCGCGTCCTCAAAGTTGCCCTGGTCGCGCTGGAGATCGCCTAAACTCCAGCGCAAGTAGCTTTCGGCGCGCTTGTCAGGAACATGCGTGACGATGCGCAGCCCTTCCTGAAAGGTCACATAGGCCTGCTGGTAATCGCCAAGCTGGTGGTAGTGATAGCCCAGGTTGTTGAGCGCCAGCGCCAGCGCGCCCGCGCTGCCCAGCGACCGCCGCAGCGCTACGACCTCTTGCAAGCACGCGTTGGCTTCCTCACTGCGACCGAGGCGGGTATAGCCCATCTCAAGGTCTTGCAGCAGGTTGGTCAGCGCGTAAGCGTCCGCATAGGCTTTGAACAGCGGCAGCGCTTCTTCGAGTGACCGGACCGCCTCTTCCACGCGGCCCAAACGCACGGACGCAAAGCCGATGACACGCAGCGCCCGCCCGCGCAAATTCGACGGGCCGCGTGGCGCGTCTCGGAACGGCATCGCCTGCGAGATCGCCAGCTCGTACTGGCCGCGCTGCAAATTGATCATCGCACGCTGAAGCTGCACCTCAGCGATACCGACCTCATTTTCCGTCGTTGTGAAGCCCGTCTCCGCCTGATCCAGTTCCGCCTCCGCAAGCTGGTACGCGTAGCGGTCGGTATGGATCAGCGCGCAGGCATATGCCAGACGCGGCGTCACCACGCCTGTTTTGGCGATCGCGTTCTGCCACGTCAGCAGCGTCTCGACTTTGCCCTGCGTGAAGTACGAGCGGCTCACCTGCTCGGCGATCATCACCGCACGTTTGTACAGCCCGGCGTTGAGATAGTGCTCGAACGCCTCGTCGATGCGGTTGTTGTCCTCGAACCACCGCGCCGCCCGGGCATGCAGATCGTAATAGAGGTTCGGATTCGTCTCTTTGAGCTGGCGCTGGAGCAGCGTGCGAAACAGCCGATGATAGGTCAGGCCGTTCGCCACGCGCGAAATGAACAGATTGCGGCTCTGGACCTCGCTGATCCAGTGGGTGCTGTCACGCAAACCCAGCGCCGCCGTGCACAGATCGGGAGTCAGGCGTTCCAGCGTGGACGACGCCAGCAGGAAATCGCGCAGCGCGGGCGGCTGGGCGCGCAGCATGAGGCTCGCCAGCGCGTCGAACAGCCCTTCCGGCCCTTCGCCGCCGTTCAGCATCGCGTGCTCAAGATCGGCGGGCAGCGGGCGCAGCGCCAGGAATACCCCGGCGGGCCAGCCTTCCAGGCGCGAGGCCAGATCGTAGACCTCGGCGGGCGACGGCGACAGACCGAGCACTTCCCGCGCGAGGCTGTCGATCTCGGTCGGTGTGAACTTAAGCTGTTCCTGGCCGAGCGCCAGCACTTCGCGGCGAGCGATCATCTCGGTCAGGGGCAAGTCCGGCAGAATACGGCCAATCAGGACCATGTGGCAGTTTGCGGGCATCATCGACACCATCGCCCGCAGCCACGTTTCAGCGCCCGGCGCACCCGCCAGATACTGAATATCGTCGAGCACGTACACAAAGTCGTCGGTGACGGCATTGCGCACGTAATCCGCGATCAACCCGGACAGCTCGCCCGGCGTATATCCCACCGGATCGGCGGGGAGATCCTGAATCCCGGCAGCTACCGTTTCCAGGGCCGCGAGACTCTGCCGGTACAGATTCGGCACGTCGCGGTCCCGCTCTTCAATCGTCTGCCATGCCGCGACATAAGACGACTGGTATGCAAACTGCGCTACGATCGTTGACTTGCCATATCCCGGCGGTGCGCAAACCAGTGTGAGCTTATGATCGCCAACCGCTTGCAAGCGCTCAAGCAGAACAGGACGCTGAATAACACCTGAGAAGTGGGGGATATGCGCAGCGCGTTGGAGGATTGTCGAGGCCATCACGCAAATTCCAACTTGGACGCTTGGTCTATCACCTTCGGATGTCCCACTGTGGATCGCCAATCAACTGCATAGAAGCCGGTGACTTACTACACGTGCTTACCATTTAGTGGGAGATAGCGATATATGCCATTCCTAACATATTACCGCGTTAATCGATCTTTGGACGAAATTATGTCTAAAATACCGAACTTCAACTATTTTGAAACCTGCAATAAGTATGGGCTATACCGGAACGCGGCGCAAGACAACACCCCGAATCATTTCCTGCGGCGCTGCCCCATCCGAACGGGCACCACCCTTTTGAAACCGTTCCGGTTTGCCTATAAGCCCTCGGAAACCCGACCCACTAACCTAATCATAAACGGTAAAACGGCTTTCGCCTACCCCATCACGTCGCTTTCTGCCAGGACATTTGGCAGCGCCGTTATCACCCGCGTGTAACAAACACAAATACAAACCGGGAACCGGGAGGAAAAAAACGGAGATAGCTCAGCAGTGGAGCTAGCAGGCCGGAGCGGGCAGCGTCACGGTAAACACAGTGCCCTCGTTTTCGCGGCTTTCCATTGCGATGGTGCCGCCGTGAACGTTGATCGCCTGCCCGATGATGACCATGCCGAGTCCGGTTCCCTGCACGGAGCCGACGTTCGAGCCGCGATGAAATGCTTCGAACAGGCGTGCCTGATCCTCAGGCGGAATGCCGATGCCTTCATCCGCGATCACCAGGACCAGCGTATCGGCGCGGCAGGACATCACCAAGTGCACGGTGGATCCCGAGGGCGAATATTTAAACGCGTTGGACAGCAGGTTATTCACGACATAACGGTACAGGCGCGGATCGACAAAAAGGCAGTCGCACCGGCCCTCTACCTTAAAATCGAGCCGGTGGTTCACGCCAATCGTCTGGCGGATCTCCGCTACAAGCTGGTCCGTCAACGCCTGCAAATCGACGTTTTCCGGCTCGAACTTCAGGCGTCCCGCTTCGACCGCCCCCAGCGTGAGCAGGTCATCCAGCAGCCCCGTCAACTGTTTGACGCAGCCTCGAATACGCTGAACTTCCTCTTCCTTCTGGCTGTCGGTCATGCGCGAATTGTAACGGCGCAGCAAATCCGCCGAGGTCTGGATCGCCGCCAACGGATTACGAAACTCGTGCGAGGCAATGGAGACAAAACGCGAGCGCACTTCGTTCAGTTCTACCGCACGATGCAAGGTTTCACGCAGGCGCAGCTCGGATTGTTTGCGCTCGGTGATGTCGCGCAGACTGCACACGATACCTTCCAGCGTTTGATCGCTGCCCAGCACAGGCGAAAGCACCGCGTCGGCGTCGAACCGGGCGCTGCCATCACATCGCACCGCGACTTCAACGCGCTGCACGGTATGCGCTGCCACGAGGCGCTGCAAGGCGTCCTCGAAGAACGGGACGTGCTCGTGAACGACCAGATCGACGAGCGAACTGCCGACAAAATCATGGGGGGCATCGCACGCAAAGACGTGCCGGAACACGGCGTTGAACTGCACGATGTGATGGTTGAGATCGGCGAGGATGATGACGTCGCTGCTGCTGTTCACGATCGCTTCAACCCGATCTTTCGCGCCCTGCACCTCGGCGGTACGCGCCGCCACACGATCTTCCAGCTCGCGGGCATAATCCTCGATCTGGCGGTACAACCGCGCGTTTTCCAGCGCGATGGAAGCCTGCGCGGCGAACAACCGCAGCGCCTCAAAATGGTCTTGACTGAAGAACCCCGGCGTTTCGCTGCACATATTGAGAAACCCGACGACCTGACCATGCGCGATCAGCGGCGCGCCCGCATAGGAGCGCATCTGTGGGTGAAAGAGCGGCTGCACGCCCTGCTGATGCTCGTAAGCGACCGTATCGGGGATCAACAGCGGCGACTGCGTTTCGTACATTTCTTTGAACACCTGGGTGTCTAGCGAAATGCTCTCCGGCTGCCCGGCGAGGGTGCTGCCCGAATAACCGCGCGCAGCAACATGCCGCGCCGCACCGTCCTCCACCAGCATGATGCTCACCGTCTCGTGGGGCACGACCGATCCGATCGTCGCCAGGATACGTTCCATGACGCCGGCGGGATCGAGTGTGTTGGTCAGCACGGTCGCCGTATGGCGCAGGGCCTCGTTCAAAATATGCTGCTTTTTGGCGGCGGCTTCGGCCAGCTTGCGCTCCGTCACGCGTACCGCCAGCCCGACGCAGCCCACGATCGTTCCTTCGGGGCCGCGCAGCGGCTCCACGCGCACCTCGAAGATATCCTCGTCCTGGCGCATCTCAAGCGTGGTCGAGTCGCCTTGCAAGGCGCGCAGGTGGGCCTCAAGAATGCCCGGCTGCTCTGCTACGGGGAACACGTCCCGCAGAACGTGGTTGAGCACGGCCTCCTCCTGCCCTACACGCCCGCTCCAGCCCCCGGAAAGCTGGGTAATGCGCAGCGCCGCATCCGTCGCCCACAGGATCGACGAGGGCATCTGCGACGTCACCAGGCGCGACTGGGCCTCGTGTGCGGCCAGTGCCCGCGAAATGCGCGCCTGCACGCGCAGCTCGCGCAGGGAAAAGGTGTAGAGAAGTGCCGATGTCAGAACGATAAACGCGAGGCCCTTATAAGTTTGCAAGGCTGTGAGGCTGTCAGGATCGCGGGAGATCACAACCAGCAGACGGTCGGAACTGATGACCCAGATGCCGGTGATGATTGCATACATTACGCTCAGGCGAAGTGACGGAGATCCTAGAGCAGATTTCATCGAACTCCTTTTTCCCTTTCCTGCCCACTTCACATAAAACCATTTTTTTCCATGCAGGCGAGCTAAAGAACAAGGGACCGGAAATGACTGTATCGTAAAATTGCCACTTCAGGAATACCGTTACTATCATTACTATATATATTATTACGGTTACGGCTCGACAGATACCAAGCATTTGCTCATTCGACACCCAATTTTGCCGCTTGTCGGTCATTTTGGTCCCCCTAGAGACTTACTCAGCGCGGCAAAAACAAATCATTTTTGGCAACTTACAGTCTGATAGGCGGTTGTTAGGAATGGTCGATCCTTTTAGTGGAACTGCAAGGTTGACTCCGTATACTAGAAAATGATCTGGGGAAATACGCGAAAGCGTAGAGCGAGAGAAGCCCATGAGTTCCGTCGAATGGCACGTTCTGGCGGTTGATGACAACCGCGTGATGCGGGACGAAATCGAAGACTGGCTAAAAAGCAACGAGATTCGGGTAACCACTGCGCCCGATGGTGCGGCTGCTCTCAAGCTATTAGAAGAGGGGCTGGATCCCGATGTCATCCTGTCGGACATCAAAATGCCGAAAAAGGACGGGTTCGAGTTCTTCGATGCAGTGCGGGCGAACGAAAGCTGGAACTGGATCCGCTTCGTTTTCCTGGTGGAGCAAGACGATCAGGCATTTCTGAAGCATGCGGATGACATGGGCATCGACAGCTACTTGCTCAAGCCGTTCGGCAAGAAGGAACTGCTGCATACGGTGCTGGATGGGGTGAAGAATCCTAGAGGGGAACGTATTTCGGCTCGTGCTGGACATGTCATTGAGAAAGTAGAAATAGGAGAAGATGGAAAGTTGAACCATATTCCAGCGCCTTCATCGAGTGCGCGTCGTCCCTCGCGGTATGCCAACGACGCCACATCTAACACGGTAGCTTCGGAGATCATCGGCTACGTCCACGTACTCGGACGGTATAAGTGGGTGATTCTCATTGCAATTGTCGCGGCGGTAGGCATTTCACTGCTGGTTACCAACCAGATGACGCCCACCTACTCCTCGACTGCAACCATTCGTGTCGTATCGTCCCCGGCGGGTGTCGAACAGGACATCTGGACGGTGAGCACGATGGCGACCCGGCTGATCAATACCTATGCGGCAATCGTCACCAGCGGGCCGGTGCTCGATGAGCTGGCGGGCCAGCTTAATCTGGACGAAGCGCCCGACATCAACGTGGAAATCGTGCCCGACAGTGAACTGATGCGCATCACCGCGTCCAGCGCCGATCCGGAAGTGGCGGCGGCGGCGGTGAATCATCTGGCCGATATCTTGAAGGAACGCAGCCTCGAACTGTATTCCGGGGACTCATCGGTTTCCGCACGCGAAATTCTGAGCGATCAGGTCGATCAGGCCGAAGCCGATTACAACACAGCGGTCGCCGCTTATGAAGCGGGCATCGCGGACGAGCTGCCCGAAGAGCGGCTGGCGATCCTTGAGCGGCAGATGCTGCTGCGCCAGGATCAGTACAACAGCGTGCTGCAGACTTATGAAAACCTGCGCATCGACGAGCAGCTTCGCTCCAACGGCATTTCGGTCGTGGAGCCGGGGTACGTGCCGGACACTGCCGACAGCCCGAATAAAGTGCTGAACCTTCTGCTGGGGCTGGCGGGTGGACTCGCAGCGGGCCTGCTGTTGGCCTTCATCCTCGACAACTTCGACAGCACCTTGCGCGGCAGTTCCGAAGCGGAAACGCTGAGCGGCCTGCCGGTGCTGACCAAGCTGCCCAGCTCGGAAGGACGCTGGCCGCGCCGCCGGGAGCTTTCGCCCTTGCAGGCGAACACGTACTCGATCGCGGCAGACGCGTACCGCCAGCTTGGGGTGCGGGTGCGCATCCAGAACGTGCTGGCCGAACGCGGCAGCATCCTGGTGACCAGTCCGGAAAAGGGCAGCGGCAAGACGACCGTCACCGCCAACCTGGGCGTGTCGCTGGCCCGCGCGGGCTACGCCACCATCATCGTGGACGGCGACTTCCGCAGCGCTGGCGTGCACTCGATCTTCAACCTGCCCAACAAGCTGGGCCTGTCCGAAGTGCTGCAGGGCAGCCAGCCGGTCGAAGCCGCGCTCCAGAACACCAGCTTCAAGAATCTGCGCGTTCTGACCGCCGGAAATTCGGCTATGGACCTGTCGGACGTCGCCACGCCGGAACGTATTTCGAGCGTAATGGCCGACCTGCTGAAAGACTGCGAGTACCTGATCGTGGACTCGCCCTCAGTGCTGGCTGTCGCGGATACCGCCGTGCTGGCGGCCCTGGCCGACGCGGTGATCCTGGTCGCGTCGCAGCGCCACACCTCACGTGAAGGGCTGCGTCTGGCGCTTCAGTACCTGGACGACATTCAGGCCAACGTGATCGGCATGGTCGTCAATCGCGTCCCCATGTCGCTGCTGGGCAAGTACTATGCCCGCGAGCGCCGCGCCGTCGTGGCTGAGAACTCACGCGCCGTGAGCAAGCTCTCTTCGTGAGCGCCCGTTCACAGCGCCGAACGCAGCTAACAGGAATCCGTCGATGAGGCCGTCACAGTCCGACCTGCTCACCAAATATTCCCCGATGTTCCAGATGCTTACGGAACGTCAGGGGGCGGGCCCGCGCTTCCGGCAGGGCCGGGAGCTGCTGCTGGCGCTCGGTATGGGCGGCGTCATTGGCCTGATCATCGCGGTAGGTTACGCCGGGATCGCCTTCGCCTTGCTGGCAGGAATCGCCTTCCTGTGGGTGGGTCTGCGCTGGCCGGAGATGGCGATCCTGACGGTGATTGGCATCAACAGCGGAATCGTAGATACCGAGGCGATCCCGTGGCTGTCGATGGGGCCGATCACGCTGCACATCTCCGACCTGCTGCTGATCTTCCTGCTGGCGCTGATCTTCCTGCGCGCGATGTCACAGCCGGGCTTCCGGCTGTACGGCTCGCCGCTGGCGATCCCGCTGCTGCTGTTCTTCCTGGCGCTGGTGATCTCGGTCGGCAACGCGGTAGTGTTCCAGGGCGTCGGCGCAAACGATGCGCTGCGGCTGGCACGGTTCGTCACCTACTGGCTGATTTTCTTCCCGGTGATCGAACTGGTACGCGACGAAAAGACGCTGCGCAACCTGATCAAAGGGCTGTGGATCCTGGCGGCCATCCTGTTTGTAGGCACGCTGTTCCCGAACGTGCTGGACTCCGTTCACCTGCTGCCGGTGCGCACCACCGGAATTTCCGAAATCGTGACCGAGACGGCCCAGAACGAGAATATCCGTCTCTATACGTACGGCGAGCGCATGTTTTTCGTGCTCATTCCCACGGCGGCTGCCTTGATCGCACTCAGCAAGCGGCGGCAGTTCTGGACGGGCCTGATGCTCGCGGCGCTGCTTTTCTGGCTGTTCCGCAGCTTCCAGCGGAACTACCTGCTGGCGATCCTGTTGAGCCTGGGGCTGCTGATTATGGTTATCCGCCCCCCGGACGCGCTGCGATTTGGCAGGCGGGTTCTGCCGATGCTGCTGCTGGTCGTGGCGTTGATATTCGTGGTGCTGATGGTCCAGCCCGGCCAGATCCGCGTCGAGCTGGATGCCTGGAGCGCCCGCCTCGAATCGATGGTAGGCGGAACCGGGCAGGTGGACCCGAACCTGGAATACCGGCTGGTTGAAAATCGCTACGCGATCCAGCAAATCGAGGCGCACCCGATCTTTGGGATCGGCCTGCGGAACAACTACCGTCCGTTGATGATGTACGAAACGCCGTCTACGGGTCTGACGTGGTTCATGCACAACGCGTACCTGTGGATCTGGCTGATGATGGGGCTGGTGGGGCTGGTTCCATTCTTGATCTTGTGCGCGATGTACGTCATCCGCACGTTCCGGCACTACCGGGACATCCACGACGACGAGCTTAGAGCGATTTACCTGGGGTTTGGGGTGGCATTCGTTGGAACCCTCGTAAGCAACACCGTTGCACCCAACTTCATCCAGCACTGGTCGCTCCTCATTTATCCCACCATGATGGGCATTAATGAGGTCATCTACCGCTTGTCAACCGGGGAACAGGCTGCTTAAGAAACCGGATCTATTTATCGTTCGCCGCTGCGCGAAAGCGCGGCTCTGGCTGCGCCATGCCGGTTGCCCGCCGGACGCCGACCAAGCGCTCCGTTTTGCGTGAGGGAATCCGATGCAAAAGCGAATTTTTAAGGACTTGTTGACATATCTTCCGGCGAAGCTGCTGCCGGCGCTCACAGCGATTATCACGGTCCCGATCTTCACGCGGCTGTTCTCTCCGGACGAGTACGGTAACTACATCCTGGCGTTCGGCCTGGCGGAATTCCTGTATGCGGCGGGGGTCACGGGGCTGGCCTCGTCCGCGATGCGTTTCTATGCGAACTACGAGGTGAAGTCGGACCTCTCGAAATACTTCTCGTCCATGTTTGCCAGCACGGGACTGATGTCGCTGCTGGCGGCGGCGATCGCGGCCCTGGGATTGGTGCTGCTGCGCTCGAAGATCGACGACCAGTTGTACCCGCTGCTGTGGGTGGCGATCGCGCTGTTCGTGGTCGAGTCGTGGTTCAACATCCTGATGCAGATCCTGCGCGCGGAAGAACGCGGCAAGTGGTATACGGCCATCGAACTGTTCAACCGTTACGGCACGGTGGTGATCAGCCTGCTGCTGGTCTGGCTGCTCAGCGTCGGCGTGTCGTCGCTGCTGTGGGGGCAGGTCATCGCCATGGCGATCCCGGTGCTGCTGCTGCTGAGGATGACGCGGCGCGGCGTGCCGGTAAAGGCGACCAGCGTCACCACGCCGGACCTGAAGATCATGTTCATGTACGCGCTGCCGCTCTCGTTGGGCAACGTGGCGGCGTGGGGCCTGCGCCTCGCGGACCGCTACATCATCAAGATCTTCGAGGGCAGCTACGAAGTCGGCCTGTACGGTGTGTCCTATAACATCTCGGCGCGCAGCATCGAGCTGCTGGTCGGGCTGTTCCTGCTGGTCCCCGCCCCGATCCTGTTCCGGCTGTGGGAGGAAAAAGGCCGCGAGGAAACCGAGCACGCGATCACCATCTTCGCGCGGGTGTTCTTCGTGCTGGTCATCCCGGCGGTGGTCGGGTTGTGGGTGCTGGCGCAGCCGATGGTCGGCATTTTGGCCGACGAAGAATACTTCGAGGGTTACAAGGCGGTGGGACTCGTGGCGGCAGGTACGGCAGCGTTTGGCCTGAGCCAGCTCGCCAGCTACGGCACGCTCGTATCCAACAACACGCGCTGGATCGCCATCAACCAGTTCATTGCGGTTGCGATCAGTCTCGCGCTCAACTTCCTGCTGGTCCCGCACATCGGCTTCATGGGCGCGGCGTGGGCAGCGATGGTCTCGTTCATAGCCCTGTCGGTGCTTCAGGCGCGGTCTTCGGCCCGCTACCTGACGCTGCGCCTGCCCTGGCGCTCGCTGGCAAACTCGGTCGCCGCTTCGGCGGTGATGGGCGTCGCGGTATGGGGGCTGGTCCAATTGCTGAACGGCTATGACCGGGACGCCTCGACCATTCTGCGCGCGGTCGTGATCCTTGCCGGAGCCGGGTTGGGCGCGGTGATCTACGGGCTGCTGCTGTGGCTGCTGGGCGAGTTCACGCCGGGCAAGTTCCGCGAGCTGCTTTCCGGCGATGCAAACATCACCGAAGCACTGGCTTCATCCGAGTAAAGTAAGGGTGGATGCAGGATGCCTTCCGTCAATCACTACTTGAACCGCGCCAAAGAAATTGGCGTCACGGGAACCTTGAAGCGGGTCTGGAACAAGACCGGCGGGGCGACCGTGCAGCGCGGCCAGTCGATTTACTGGCGCGTTAAAGCCACCCGCCCCATGAGCGACGAGGCGCTGCTGGCGACCCTGAGCGCGGACTGGACCGGGATCGGCGCGGTCGTGCAGCATCTGGCGCTGCGCAAAGACAGCAGCTTTTTGCTGGCGCTCGATCCGGCGGACAAAACCGCGCCGGCGCTCGACGCGCGTTATCCCGGCCTGCGCACGCAGATCCTCGTCGCAGCGGATATGGCCTGCGCGCGGACCTTCAAGCTGCTGAACCAGGACGCCAGCTATCCCGGCGAAATCGCGTGGCAGCGCTGCCCGGCAACGGGCTGGGATTGGCCGGACACACACATCTCGATTATCGACGACATCATCTGGGAGCCGGACCGCCCCGCCGATTTCAAAATGGTGTGGGAAGTCAACCGGCACGCGCATTTCGTCACGCTGGGGCTGGCCTACCGCCTGACCGGTGAAGAACGCTACCTCAACGCGTTCATCGACCAGCTTCAGAACTGGATCGAGGCCAACCCGCCGGAACACGGCGTCAACTGGTTCAGCGCGCTGGAAGTCGCCATCCGCCTGATCAACTGGACTATGGCGTTCCAACTCTTCCGCACGGCGGGCGCGTTCCAGGAGAAGGCGAGCGGCGCGTTTTTGAAGAGCCTGTACCAGCAGACGGTGTTCCTGAAAGAGCACTTGACCACTTACGAGCGCGTCCCGAACAACCATTTGATCGGGGAAACGGCGGCGCTGGCGATGGTGGGCGCAATCTTCCCGGAGTTCAAGGACTCGGCAGACTGGCGTGAGTCAGGGCTGCGCAGCCTGAACGACGCCGTACGCACCCAGACGCACAGCGATGGCGTGAATAAGGAACAGGCCACCGGCTATATGCGCTTCGTCGCGGAATTTCTGTTGGTGGTAATTCTGCCGTCGCGGCGCGATCTGCTGCCGCGCCAGCCGGATCTGGAAGCCACGTTGGAGCGCATGTTCGGTTATATGCGGCACATCGCGGGCATCTCCGGCGTGGGGCCGCTGTGGGGCGACTCGGACGACGGCTACGCGATCGGTCTGCCCTCCGCGCACCGCTTCTGGGACATCCGCTGGCTGCTGGCGGTGGGCGCGGTGCTGTTCGAGCGCGGCGACTTCAAACAGATCGCGGGTGAATTCGGGACCGAGGCGTACTGGCTGCTCGGCGCGCAGGGATTCAGCGCGTGGGAGCGCCTGGACGCGCACGCCCCGGCGGAAACGTCGCAGGCCTTCACCGACGGCGGCATGGTCATCCTGCGCGACAGTTGGCAGCCGGACACGGACCTGCTAATGTTCCGCTGTGGCCCGTGGGGTCTGGGCGGCGAGGGCGCGTCGGCGCATTCGCACTGCGACATGCTGGCCGCGCTGCTGTGGGTCAAGGGCCGCGCGCTGCTGGTCGATTCCGGCACGTACCGCTATCACGGCCCGGTGCGCGACGAGTTCCGCCGCACGGCATCGCACAACACGCTGATGGTCGATGGGCGCGAGCAGGCAGCGCCGATCAATTACTTCTCGTGGAAAGACGTGCCCGACGCCGAGTGCCTGTCCTGGGATACCACGCATGTCACCGGAGCGATGGACGTCGCGCCGGGTGTGCGCCACGAGCGCGCGATCGCACACGAGCAGCCGGACGCGTGGACGATCGCCGATCGCGTCGCCGATCGGGATGGCGGCTCGCACGCGCTGGCATGGCACTTTCACTTCGCGCCCGATCTGGCGCTGCGCGTGTCGAACGACGGTCATGCCGTGGTTGTCGAAGAAGCGAATCTCCCCTACGTGCGCATCACGCCGCCGGAAGGGGTTACTCTCAGCATCGAGCAGGGCTGGTTCTCGGACCAGTATAATCTGAAAGTAGAAAACGCCGTCTTGGTGGCCACCTATGAAGGGCCAATCTCAAGAGAAGGTGTGCACTTCGGCTGGTCATTTCAGTATGTAGGGAAAACAGGGGACTAACAACATGAACGTAAGCGTTTTCGGACTTGGATACGTCGGCGCGGTTTCGGCAGCGTGCTTTGCCGAACGCGGGCACACCGTCATGGGCGTGGATGTCAACCCGGACAAAGTAGCGACCATCAACAGCGGCAAAAGCCCGATCATCGAGCCGGGTCTGGAGCAGATGCTTCAAGGCGCGGTGCAGGCGGGCCGCCTTTCGGCCACGCGCGACACTGCCGCCGCCGTCGCCCACGCCGATGTATGCCTGGTGTGCGTCGGTACGCCGTCGGACTTCAACGGCAGCCTGGACCTGCAATATCTCAAGCGCGTCTGCGAAGAAATCGGCGGGGAAATCGCCAAGACCGACGCCTATAAAGTCGTGGCGCTGCGCAGCACAATGCTGCCGGGCACGGTGATGGATCATCTGCTGCCCATTCTGGAAGAAGCGTCGGGCAAAAAAGCCGGGCCGGACTTCGGCGTGGTCGCCAATCCTGAATTCCTGCGCGAAGGCACGGCCATCAAGGACTTCTACGCCCCGCCCTTCACGCTGATCGGTCAGGTGGATCAGCACGCCGGGGATACGGTGGCGGGCCTTTACAACGGCATCGAAGCGCCGGTCTACCGCACCGAGCCGGACACGGCCTGCATGGTCAAGTACGCCAGCAACGTGTACCACGCGCTGAAGATCACCTTCGCCAACGAGATCGGGCGCGTCTGCGACGAAGCCGGGATCGACGCGGCGGAAGTGATGGACATCTTCAGCCAGGACACCAAGCTGAACATCTCCGCGCGCTACCTCAAGCCCGGGTTCGCGTTCGGCGGGTCGTGCCTGCCCAAAGACCTGCGCGCCATCCTGTACTACGCGCGCCACACGGATACCAAAGTGCCCGTGCTGGAAGCGATCCTGCCCAGCAACGACCATCAGGTCCAGCTTGCGTACGACAAGATCCAGCGCAGTGGCAAGAAGAACGTCGCCATCGTGGGCCTGAGCTTCAAGCCCAACACCGACGACCTGCGCGAAAGCCCGATGGTGCATCTGGCCGAGACCCTGTTGGGCAAGGGCTACACGCTGAAGATCTACGACCGCGACGTGCAGCTTACGCGCCTGATCGGTAAGAACAAGGCCTACATCGAGCAGGTGATCCCGCACGTGGCGGCGCTGATGGCCCCCTCGCTGGACGCGGCGCTGCTGTCGGCGGACGTGGTCGTGCTGGGGCACGGCATGATCGACGGGCTGGCCGAGCGGCTGCGCCCCGGCCAACTGGTGCTGGACGTGGCGCATATCGCCGCCGCAGAAACGGTCGAGGGCGAGCAGTCCGTCGTGGAGCCTGCGTCCTAAGCGGGCGCAGCTTATTGGTTCACTCTCATGCGCCGGGGCACGGGGTACATGCCCCGGCGAGAATCCACTAACCGGCAGTTGCACTAGGAACCAGGAGAACCGGCATGGGCGAGTTAGACCCCCAGACCGACAAGATAAATTCCAAACCGGTCAAAAAAGTCCTCATGATCGCGTACGTCTTCCCGCCGTTCTTTTCGGTCGGGGGATCGATCCGCGTGGTGAAGTTCATCAAGTATCTGACGGGCCTGGGCTGGCTGCCGCGTGTGCTGACTATCGACGACCGGCACGAATACGACACGCAGCGCAAGCAGGGCAGTGAAACGCTGTTCGCTAACATTCCCGACGAGGTGATGATTTACCGCACCTCCGCGGGAGAGCCGTCCGTCGAGTTTTTGGAGCGCGGGCGTCAGGCGCGCGAAAAGAACAAAGCCGCCGCGCTGCTGATCAATACGCTGCGCGCCATGCGCAACTTCGCCCGCCAATATCTGCTGATGCCGGACGAGTATCTGGCGTGGCTGCCTATCGCGGTGCGGTCGGGACGCAAGATCATCAAGCGCGAGCAGATCGACGTGATCTTCGCCACCGTGCCGCCTCACTCGGTGACGCTGACGGCGTCGCTGCTGCGCTGGCTGACGCGTAAGCCGCTGGTGCTTGATTACCGCGACGACTGGATCGACACGCCGTGGTTCAAAGACAAGCCGTGGTTCAAGCGCTTCATCGAGCGGCGCATGGAGTGGTGGGCAGTGACGTCCGCCAGCAAGGTGATCCTCGTCACCGACTACAGTCGCAACGAGTTCATCAAGCGCTATCCGCGCCAGCCCAAGGATAAGTTCGAATTCATCCCTAACGGCGTGGATCTGGTCGATTTCGGCGGCGCGAAGGATATCCCCACCGGGCACGCGCCCGGCGAAGAGTTCACCATCGTGCATGCCGGTCTGCTCAGCGTCTCCGGCGGGTGGCATCGTAATCCGCGTCCGTTGTTCACCGCGCTGAAGAATTTGCAGATCCAGAACCCCGAGCTGAAGGGCAAGCTGAAGATGGTCTTCACCGGGCGGCTGCCTGAAGCGTACCAGGAGATGGTGCGCGAGATGGGCCTCACCGACACCGTGCAGGAAGTGGGCCACCTGCCGCAGCCGGAGTTCATCAAGCTGCTGAAAGGCTCGGACCTGCTGCTGACGATCAATTACGACGGTTTTGCCACGCTCATTCCGGGCAAGATCTACGAGTACTGGGCTGTCGGCGGCCCGTCGATCCTGCTGCTCAGCGTGCCGGGGGCAGCGTCCAACCTGCTCGACCAGTATGGGCTGGGACTGACCGCTTCACAACACGACGCAGACGCCATTGCAGCGGCAATCTTGCAAGTCTACCAACGGCGCGAAGCAGGCGATCCGATGCACGCCAGCTTGAACGGCATCGAGCAATACGACCGGCGCGCGCTGGCCGAAAAGCTGGCCGCCACACTGGACACCGTGAAGTAGTCCAGCGGAAACGTCCGTATGAGGACGTCTCGACCGGCGCAGGGTCAATCCCTCCCTGCGCCACCCGTGACGCGCAGCGCAACACCTATCGACAGAAAAGCACAAACCACAATGCGAAGTGAACGACTTCTCTACATTGGGGGTTGGAGCCTGCTGCAGGGATCTAACCATCGCACCAAGCACGTCGCGTCGTATCTGGCACCACGGTTCAAGCAGGTAGATCTGGTCGCGTTTCAATCGTCATACACCGGCATGGACACTGCGGGCGAGTCACCGCTGCACAAGGCGCAGGCAGGAGCCGAAAACCTGCTGCACGATCGCATCAGCGTGCAAGGCAGCGAAGGGCTGCGTGAAATCCTCGTGCGCGATGTGCCCGGCCCGTCGCCGCTGCACCTGCTGGGCAAAGACCTGTGGCGCTACTGGGCGCTGCGTCCGGCGCTTGAGGAACCTTACGACATCGCCATCTTTGGCGATCCTGAAAACGCCCTGATGGCGCGCCAGCTTAAACGCGCCGGATACGTCAGGCACCTGATCTATGATGATTGGGACTATTTCCCGGGCCTAGAAGCGCAGCCGCTGCTCCAGCGCCTGTATCGCTGGCGCGAGCGCGTCTGCATGGAAGCGGCGGACGCCGTAATTTCGGTCGGATCGCTGTTAGGGAGTCTGCGCCAGGAACAGGGCGCGCGGCGCTCGTACATCGTCCCGAACGGGGTCAACCTGGACCTCTTTGCGCGGGCGCGGACCAAGCCGCCCCACCCGCCGACGCTGGTCTTCATGGGCACGCTGTCGTCGCTGTGGGGTGTGGACGTGGCAATCCGCGCCATGCCCGCCATCCGCGCGCGCGTGCCGGATGCCCGCCTGTTGATCGCAGGCTCGGGCGAAGACGAGGCCGCGCTGAAGGCGCTCAGCGAGTCGCTGGGCATGGCGGACAGCATCGAATTTCGCGGACAGATGGCGTACGAGGATCTGCCGGGCGTGTTGGCGCAGGCGGACATCGGCCTGGCGACGTCACAGCAGGGCAGCCTGTTCCGCAAGTACGCGTCGCCGTTGAAGCTGATCGAGTACATGGCCGCAGGACTGCCGGTGATCGCGTCGCGCATCGGCCAGACGACGGTCACGATGGAAGAAGCGGGAGCGGGCATCTTGATCGAGCACACGCCCGACGCATTGGCCGAGGCGGCCATCACCCTGCTGACGGATCCGGCGCGCTACCAGCACGACGCGCAGGCGGCGGTGGACTACGCGGCTCGCTTCGACTGGAGCAGGCTCGTCGAGCAGGTGTACGACATCATCAGCGACGTGATCGAGGAGACGGCTGCCGTCCACTAACGACAACCTCATAGCCCGCCACTATCGACCGTCGAAGCGTTGGGGGGAAACTGGAGGGCGTGCGGCCACCGTCGCGCGCCCTCGGAAACCGGGACGATTCCGGATACCCCTCCGGCAGAGCTTTGCAAGTCAGCGCAAAGGAGGCGTTCGAACACGTCGAGAGTCGTCCCGGCGGTTCGCCCAAGCAAGCTCATGGCAGTCCACAACGGAACCAGAACTCGCATCCTTGTCATTGGCGGCGTAGACGTTGAACAAGAGCCGAACCACCGCTTCTTTCACGTGGTCGATTTTTTGGCGGCCCACTACGACGAAGTCGTGTTTGTCTCCACGGCCAACCTGTACGGCGGGCCGCCGATCGGTTTCGCGCAAAAGATGCTCAAAAGCTTCATGAACGTGCTGACCGACCGCCGTAAGGAATATCGACAACAGAACGTCCATCACATCATCGTCCGCAAGCTGAAATTACCCATGTTTTTGCAGAACCTTGCCGGAGATTTATGGATTTACACCGTTTTACCGGGCTGGCTGAAAAAAGAACGTTTTGAGACCTGCATCTATTCTTTTCCGCAAACGGCGTTCGTCACCGGGCTGCTCAGGCGGCGCGGTGTGGCAAAAAAGCTGGTGTATGATGACTGTGACTACTTTCCCGCTCATCTCGACGCGGCGGGCAAGCTGTCGGCGGCAGCGCTGACGTGGAAAGAGCGCCGCGCCGCGACCCAGGCGGACGGCGTGATCTCGGTCAGCACGCCGCTGGCGGCGCTGCGGCGGGAGCAGGGCGTCAAAAACGTGATCGTGATTCCGAACGGCGTGGTGCTGGATAACCTGACCGGCGCGCGCCAGAAGGAGCCGCATCCGCCCACGCTGCTGTACATCGGCATGCTCAGCGAGGCGTGGGGCGTGGACCTGATGCTGGATGCGCTGCCGCTGGTGCGCGAAGCGATCCCGGACGTGCACTTCGTCATCGTGGGCGATGGCGACTACCGCGAGGCGCTGGAAGAAAAAGCGCGCGCGCTGGGGCTGGAAAACAGCGTGTCGTTCTGCGGGCGGAAGCCCCACAGCGAGCTGATCAGCTACATCCGGCAGGCGGATGTGGGTGTGGCGCTGTACAAACAGCGCGAGTTTATCCATTACGCGTCGCCCATGAAGGTCCGAGAATACATGGCGGCGGGGCTGCCCGTGCTGACGACACGCATCGGGCAGGCCGAAGAAGTGATCGAAGAATCGAACGCGGGCGAGCTGGTCGAGCGCACGCCCGAAGCCATCGCGGCGGCGGCGATCAAGCTGCTGAAAGACGACGACCTGCGCGCGCAGTACGCCGAAAACGCGGTGCGGTATACCGAGAACGCAGACTGGAACTCGGTCCTGGAACCGGTGCTGGACTTCATCAATACGGTCTAGTGGCCGGGCGGTACGGAAAGGGTTGGTAGCATGAAGATCGCGTTTGTGTCTTTTGAGTTCGAAGAATACTGCATCAAGCTGGCAAGCGCCTTCAAAGACGATCAGGTGATGCTGTTTCTGCCCAAAGAACAGTCTGCGCCGTTCGTCGATCAGATCAGTCCGGCGGTGGACTTCCGCCCGTACGACAAGCCGCGCGTGCGCCACATTCTGCGCCAGGGCAAGCTCGCGCTGAGCATCGCACGCCAGATCCGCGCCTTTCAGCCGGACGTGGTGCACTTCCAGCACGGGCACATGTGGTTCAATCTCGCCCTGCCGCTGATCGGGCGCTATCCCCTGGTGATCACCATTCATGATCCGCGCCACCACTCCGGCGATCCCGAAGCGTCACGCGTGCCGCAGCGCATCATGGACTTCGGCTATCACCGCGCCAACGAAGTGATCGTGCACGGCGAGCAGCTCAAGCAGGTGTGCGTGGACGACCTGCAACTGCCCGGCAACCGCGTGCACGTCGTGCCGCACATCACCCTGGGCGACGAGACGGCCCAATCGCACGTGCACGAACAGGACAACACGATCCTGTTCTTCGGGCGCATCTGGGAGTACAAGGGCCTGGAATATCTCATCAAGGCCGAGCCGCTGATCACGGCGGAAGTGCCCGACGCCAAGTTCGTCATCGCGGGGCGCGGCGAGGATTTCGACCGTTACACGCAGATGATGGTCCACCCCGAAAAGTTTACGGTCTACAACGAATACGTGTCCGACGAGCGCCGCGCGGAACTGTTCCAGCAGTCGAGCGTGGTCGCGCTGCCCTACACCGACGCCTCGCAGAGCGGCGTGATCCCGGTGGCGTACACGTTCGGCAAGCCGGTCGTGGCGACGACCGTCGGCGGGCTGCCGGAAGCGGTGGACGAGGGCGAGACGGGGCTGCTCGTGGCCCCGCGCGACGAGCGCGCCCTGGCCGACGCAATCCTCAAGCTGCTGAAAGATCCCGAGCTGCGGCACCGGATGGGCGAAAATGCCCGGCGCAAGAACGCCGCCGAATGGTCGCCGGAAGTCGTTGCGGCGCAGACGCGCGCCGTCTACTCAGCGGCCATCGCGCACAAGGGCAGTAAGCCGCAGGCGGACGCGCCCGGTCAACCTGCCGCCCCCGCGAAACCGGCAGGCGACGCGATCGCGCTGCGGCGCTACCCGTACCCGTACAAAGCCGCCATGACCATTTGCAGCGACATCGACGGCACGACCACCGTCGAGCGCTTCCTGGCGATCCAGGAGTTCCTGAACTCGACCGGTGAAACGTCGATGGGGCCGGGCGTGGGGCTGGAGATCGGCAACACCTTCTTCCCCTACCCGCTCGACGACGATTTTGGCTATTTCTCCAGCCGCCCGCACGACCGCGAAGTCATCGAGACGATGATCAAGGCGGGGTACATCGACTGCATCCATTCCTGGGGCGACGGCGCGACCACGCGCGAGCAGGCGCTGGCGGGCCTCAAGGCGCTTGAGAGCAGCGGCTGCCGCCTGAAGGTGTGGGTCGATCACTCGCAGGCCCCGTCCGACTTCGGCAAGGACACCACGCCGGGCACGGGCGACGTGCCGGAGTCGCCCATCTACCACGCCGACGCAACGCTGGCCTACGGCATCCGGTTCGTATGGAAAGGGCGCGGCAGCAACATCGTGGGCCACGGCGTGCCGTTCTCGCTGCGCGCGTTCGCCAACATCATCGACCGCCACCACCTGAAGGACACGACCAAAAGCCTGGTCAAAGAGGTCGCCAAGATCACGCTGGCCTACCTGGGCAAAGAGCGCTTCGCCATCCACGCGGGCAACAAGTTCATGCGCATCCACACCCTGACCGACGGCCAGAAGGTCTACGAGTTCCAGCGCTGCAACACCTACTGGCAGGGGCAGTCGT
The DNA here is from genome assembly GCF_036822615.1 of Aggregatilinea sp. Classification (NCBI taxonomy): domain Bacteria; kingdom Bacillati; phylum Chloroflexota; class Anaerolineae; order Aggregatilineales; family Aggregatilineaceae; genus Aggregatilinea; species Aggregatilinea sp. Next base: position 94,129 of record NZ_DAISHJ010000006.1, read on the forward strand.
ACGGGCACAACAGTTGGGGGCTGGCCTACGTGCTGCGGCCCCAGACGCTCAAAGCGCTGATCCGGTCCAAAGGCGTGATGGTGATCTATACGCACATTGGCGTCGGGCCGGAAGAACCGCCCTACCTGCCGCCCGAAACCCAGGCCGCGCTGCGCAATCTGGCCGAGGTGCACCGCGCCGGGGAGATCTACATCACCACGACGGCGCGCCTGCTGACGTACTATCTCAACCACAAGTACCTGCTGTGGTCGCAAGAAACGAACGACAAGGGCGAGACGGTGATCCGCGTCTACGGCGTGGCCGATCCGCTGGCCGGGCAGCATTTGCCGCCCGTCGAAGACCTGCAGGGCATCACCTTTTACGTGCCGGACAGCACCCAGGCACAGATCATCGTGGGTGATCGCCCACTCGAAGCGATCGAGCGCCACCCGGCGGACGAAACAGGCCGCCAGAGCGTTTCGATCCCGCGCACCTTCCTGACCTATCCCCTGCCCGTCCAGCAGACGGCAACAGGAGCCGGGTAACCGTGGCAAGAACGAAAGTGCTTTATCTCGTCAACGAATTTGCCGATGGGTCGAGCAACAATCTGGTGCTCACCCTGATCAACGGCATGGATCACGACCGGTTCGAGTTTTTCGTCGGAGGGCTGAAGGCAATGGGCGGCCCGCTGGAAGAACGCTTCCGGCAGGCGGGCGCCGACGTCGTCAACTTCAACATGGCCCAGGGACGGCTGGGGCTGAAGCTCATCGGCCAGATCGCGCGGACCATCGACGCGCACGATATCGACATCCTGCACACGCACGTCATGCGCCCCGATATTCTGGGCGGCATTGCCGCGCGGCGGTCGCGCTGCCACCCGGTCGTCATCTCGACCAAGCACAACATGGCATACGTGCGCGGCCAGACCGGGTGGCGCGTGCGCAACATGGTTTACTGGCCCGCCATGCGCGCCTCGAACCACGTTGTGACCGTCACCGAGCTGCTGCGCCAGCAGGCGATCCAGAAATTGCATTTGCGCCCGGACCGCATCACGACCATTTATAACGGCATCGATACGGCGCGGTTTTACCAGCCGGACGCGCGCGACGCGACGCGCGCCGGACTCGGCATCGGGCCGGACGCCTTCGTGATGACCTACACCGGGAGGCTGATCGGCGGCAAGGGTATCGAAGACCTGCTGCGCGCGACGGCCCGCCTCGCGCCCGACCATCCCCACGCCCGCGCGCTGATCGTGGGTGAAGGCGAGCTGGACGCACCGCTCAAGCAGCTTGTCGCGGAGCTGGGCATTACGGATCAGGTCGTTTTCAGCGGGTTCCGGCGCGATATTCCGGCGGTGCTAGCAGCCTCCGACGTCTTTGTGCTACCTTCTTTTTCTGAGGGACTGCCGCTAAGTTTGCTGGAAGCCATGGCCGCGAACAAACCGGTCGTCGCGTCCCGCGTGGGCGGCATTCCCGAAGTTGTGACGGATGGCGAGACAGGGCTGCTGATCGAACCGGGCGACGTGCCGGGACTGGCAGCGGCGTTGGCCTCGCTCATGGACGATCCCGACCGGAGCAGCCGCATCGGCGCGCAGGGACGCCAGCACGTCCAGGACCACTTTAGCGTCGCCCAGATGGTCGGACAATATCAGGCACTTTATGAGGCCTATTCGACACGATAGGCCCAAGGAGTCGATGATGGATCTTTCGTACTGGCCGCGTCGAACGGCACGCCCGGTTCGCCGCCGCCTTACGCCCCGACTGATCGCCGGTATCGTTTTGCTGGCGTTGATCGTTTCGCCGTCTGGGGGGCTGTTCGGCATCCCCACAGCCGCCCAGGCTCAGGACACCACCACGGTGGGGTTATACCAGAAGTTCGAACTCACCCTCGACTGGGGTGTTTCGTACACAAACCCGTTCGATCCCGACGAGGTGAGTCTGGACGCGGCGTTCACCGCGCCCGATGGCAGCGTGCTGATGGTCCCTGGCTTCTATTACCAGGAATTCACGCGCACCGTCGAAAACCGCTACGAAGAATTCGCGCCCGCCGGTGACCCGGTGTGGAAGGTGCGCTTCGCTCCACAGCAGTTGGGGACCTATACCTACGTCGTCAACGTGACCGACTCGCGCGGGGTGACTGAAGTTGCATCGGGCAGCTTCGCGGCGGTCGAATCGGACGAGTCGCCGTTCATCGAGCTTGGGCCGCTGGGCCAACGTACGTTTGAATATGAGAACGGCGCGCCGTACATCCCCATCGGGATCAACCAGAACAGCACGTGGACCTCGCAGGACGACTATGGCCTGGATGTCTACTACGACCGCCTGCCCCAGTTTGCCGACAACGGCATCAATATGATCCGGCTCCAACTGACACCCAACGACGGCGCGCTGACCTGGGCCCCCAACCTGTTCGATTACGGCGTGTGGCGCTACTACAACGGCCTGAACGGTTATAACCTTGCGAGCGCGTGGAAATTCGACCGCCTGATGGACCTCGTGCACGACAGGCGCATGACGGCCATCATCAACATCGAGCAGGCGCTGGCGCTGGGCAGCTTCGAGGGCACGGAAAGTCAGGCCTGGGTGAACAGCCCCTACAACGTGGCGAACGGCGGCATGTTGGAGCAGCCGCTGGACTTTTTCAGCAATGAAGAAGCCAAGACGTACTTCAAAAAGCAGCTTCGTTACGTCGTGGCGCGATGGGGCTATTCGTCCTCGATGTTCGCCTGGGAGCTGTTCAACGAATTCGACTGGCTGCTGCGCGGGCCGGACACCACCGACGCAGTGCTCGAATCGACGGTCGATTGGCATACCGAGATGGCCGCCTATCTGAAAGAGATCGATCCCTACGATCATCTCGTCACGACCAACGTCGCCACGCCGATTCGCTTCTGGCCGGAGGACAGCTGGTACTTCCGGCTGTGGCAGATCCCCAGCATGGACATCTGCAATTTCCACCTCTACAACCTGCCGCTGTTCACCAACGACACGGTCAAAAACATCGCGGATTACATGACCGCCTACTACGCCGAAACGACCAAGCCCTGCATCATCGGGGAATGGGGCATCGACTCGAACGGCAATACCGACGACCTGGATACCGAGGGCATCGGGCTGCACAACGCGCTGTGGAGCGCCGCGATGTTCAAAGCAACCCTGATGCCGCACTACTTCGATCTGGTGCACGATTACGACCAGTACGGCCATTTCCGCGCGCTTTCGAACTACCTCGACAGCGAGCCGGACGGGCTGGCGTCCTACGAAATCGCCACGGTCAGCATCTCGGACGTGCAGCTTGAAACGCTGGGGCTATACCAGCCCGACCGCGCGCTGGTCTGGGTGCACAACAAGCAGAGCTTCGATTCGCAAACCGTGCCGGAAACCGTGCAAGGCTCGACGCTCAGCATTAACGGGCTGGTGCCGGGGCAGTACTGGATCGAGTTCTGGAACACGTACGACGGCACGATCGTGGACGTGCAGGCGACCATCCATACATCCGAGCCGATGCTCATTGCCCTGCCGCCCATCGATCGCGATCTGGCGCTCAAGGTGTGGATTCAACAGTAGGTTTTTCACTCACGATCGAACGCGACGGGCTATTTGGCGGGGTTTATAGCCCAGTACGCTGATAGTCACATAAACCCTAGGAGGCTACCCTGTCCACTCGTCTACGTATTCTCATGATGACGCATCATCGCCGGCACAAAGCCCAGGCAAGGCCGCACATCATCGCCAAGTATTTGATGGAGCGCGGGCACACGGTCAAGCTCATCGTCACCGCAGAAACGGCGCGCACCGGCATCGTTGAATCGGAGTGGGACGGCGTGCCGATCGTCGAGATGCCCGATCTGCTGTTCGGCAAGGCGCGGGCCGGGTGGGACGTCTGGAACGCCTACAACCGCACCCGCTACCTGAAGAACGAAAACAACTGGGATCTCGTGCACTGCTTCGAGACGCGCCTCTCGACCATCTACCCGGCGATGCGCTACGTCAAGCAGCATAACCTGCCGTGGATCACGGACTGGAACGACTGGTGGGGGCGCGGCGGCATCATCGCGGAAGCGCGCCCGCGCTGGTATCAAATCCTGTTTGGCCCCGCCGAGACGTACTATGAAGAAGCGTTCCGCACCAAAGCGGACGGCCTGACCGTGATCTCGCGCGCGCTGGGTAAACGCGCCGAAGGGTTGGGGATGCCCGCCGATCACATCCTGCGCCTGCCGGGTGGCACGCTGCCGGAGCTGTTCCAGTCGCGCACCACGGCGGAATGCCGGGTGCATATGGGCCTGCCCGAAGAAGGCGTGATCCTGGGCTTTTCGAGCATGGACTCGCACTTCGACCTGGAGCTGGTGATGCGCTCCGCCGCCATCGTCAAGGAAAAGTTCCCGGACCTGAAGATCCTGATCACGGGGCGCGCCGGGGAAGAGGTCAGGCAGATCGCCAGCCAGCACGGCATGGAAAATAACCTGCACCTGACGGGCTTCCTGCCCTTCGAGGAACTGCCCTGGGCGCTCGGCTGCGCGGACCTGTTCCTGCTGCCGTTCCCCGAAAAGGTGTACAACGTCGGGCGCTGGCCGAACAAGATCGGGGACTATATGAGCATTGGCCGCCCGACCGTCTCGAACCCGGTGGGCGACATCAAGCCGCTGTTCGAGGAAGATCGCATCGGCTTGCTGGCGGCAGAAGAAGCAGGCGACTTCGCGGATAAGATCCTGTGCCTGCTCGAACAGCCGGAGCTGGCGCGCGAGCTGGGCGAAAACGCGCGCCGCACCGCCGTCGAAAAGTACGACTGGCGCGTGCTGATCGGCAAGCTGGAAGATTTTTACGTCGAGGTGCTCGAACGCACGAAAGCCACCAAACACGTTACGGCGGTTTAAGGTCGTATATTCGGCAAACGGATGCGAACGAAAAAGGCTCACTGCGCGTGAGCCTTTTTTGATGCGTTGGAGGTAGCAGCCCGCTGAAGCGGGATTCTTCGCCTCTACCGCCCCGTAGCAGCTTCCGCAGCGGCGCTTTGCAGCGACGCACGCTCCTCGCGCCGGGCCAGCATCAGCCGGATCAGGCTGTACAGTCCCAGTACCATCAGCGACATCACAAACAGCGCCACTTCGATCGTGTCCAGGCCCCACGCATCCGCCATCACGCCCAGCAGCGCGGGGATGATCGAGATTCCGGCGCTGGCCGCCCCAACCTCGAAGCCGATCGTGTTTGGCGCGTGGCGCGCGCCGACGCGCTGCGCCGTGGTCGAGATCAGCGCGGGGAAGATCGGCGCGAGCGAGAATCCCAGCAGGCCGACCGCGATGACGCCCGAATTGGCGAACGGATTCCACCACAGCAGCGCCGTCCCGGCGATCGCGCCCGTCGTGCCCATTTGCAGCAGGCGCGCCATGCCCAACCGCGCGCTGGTCACACCGCCCATGATGCGGCCCAGCGTGAACATGCCCCAGTACGTAGCGACCCAAACCCCGGCGACGTCTTCCGCAATCCCGCGCGATTCGGTGAACAGGGTATAGCTCCACTGCCCGACGCTGTATTCCAGCGAGGCGTAAATCGCAAAGATCGCGGCGCTGATCCAGGCCGCGTGCAAACGGGCCGTTTCCAGCAGCGAGGGCGCGTTCTGCGGTTCCGGCTCGGCCTTCGCCGCTGCGTCGCGCGCCTTGACGTCCCCGCGCCACATCGAGGCCGTGGCCGCGAACGCCACCGCCAGCACGATCTGCGCCACACCGACGATGGCATAACCAATCCGCCAGGGCCGACCACTGTCGATCACGCCGGTCATAATCAGCGGGCCGAGCGTCATGCCGACGCCGAAGCTCGCGTGCAGCCACTGCATCATGCGCTCGCTGCGGTTGGCGGCGACGTACGTGTTCAGGCCCGCGTCAATGGCTCCCGCGCCCAGGCCGGAAACGAAGCCGAGCGCGACCATCATGCCCCATACGGGCGCGATGGCGTTGCCGATCAGCGCGGTCGCCGTCAGCAGCGAGCTGAGCGCCAGCAGCCGCCCCACGCCCAACCACGCCAGCAACCGCCCGCTGCTGATGCTGGACAGGAAGTAGCCTGCCGTGCCGGTGATAAAAATCATGCCGATGGCATCGATCGGCAGGTGGAATGTGCCCCGGATTGAAGGCGCGGCGACGCCCAGCAAACCATCGGGCAGCCCCAGACTGATAAACGCCACGAAAATGAGCAGCGTGAGAAACAACGCAGAACGACGTGCAGCGGACATAGAACGACTCGTTACCCTTTCAAAAATCAGGCGACACCACCCCGGCGCGGATTATACCGGGCGGTCGGGCATTCCGGTATGAGCCGGGTGATTGATCCAGGAATTTTACAGGTTTGCCCCGGCTCGACCAGCGGATGTAAGGTCCCCGTAAGGATTCATTCCTATAATCGAGCTATGAGCAAACAACAGACCATTCTGGTGGTGGACGACGAAGCGACGCTGCGCGAAGTGGTGCGCCGCTATTTGGAGCGCGAAACGTTCCGTGTGATCGAGGCGGACAGCGGCGTGGCGGCGCTGCGCCTGCTGCGCGAGGAGCGGCCCGACCTGATCGTGCTGGACGTGATGCTGCCCGGCCTGGACGGCTTCGCGCTGGCCCGCCGCCTGCGCGACCCGGCGGATCGCGGCGTGATTCTGGTCGAAGGCAGCGTGCCGATCGTGATGCTGACCGCGCGCTCCGAAGAAGCCGACCGGCTGGCCGGGTTCGAGCTGGGCGCGGACGATTACGTGGTCAAGCCGTTCAGCCCGCGCGAGTTGGTAATGCGCATCAAGGCCGTGCTGCGCCGCGCCGCGCCCGATGTACCGCAGTCCGCGCAGCCGCTGACCATGGGAGATCTGACGCTCGATCCTACCGCGCATACTGCCCGGCGCGGATCGGTGGAAATCGCGCTGACGGCCAAAGAATTCGAGCTGCTGTGGTTCCTGGTCAACCATCCGCATCAGGTGTTCACCCGCGCCCAACTGCTCGATCGCGTCTGGGACTACGATTACTACGGCGACGAGAGCACCGTGACGGTGCACATCCGCCGCCTGCGCGAAAAGATCGAGCCGGATCCCGGCGCGCCGATCTATTTACAAACCGTGTGGGGCGTCGGCTATAAGTTTGAGGGGCCGGTATGAGCGGGATACGGCACGGCTGGCGCGCGTTAGGCTTGATCCTGCTGGCGATGGTCGCGGCGCTGGCCGCGGCGGTGGCCTTCGTCGCGCTGATGCTCGATCCGCCGCCCGGCGACCTGCGCCTGCTGGTGCTGTTCATGTCCGGCAGCGGCGGCGCGACCGTCCTGGCAACTTACGTGCTCTACCGCCAAAGCTTGATCCGGGGCTTTTCCAGCCTGCGCTGGGCGCTGCTGGCGAACGTCGCCATGATCGTGGTCGTGGTGCTGCTCAACGTGTGGTTTACCGCGCAGTTGATGTTCATCAGCCAGCACGACCTCGTGCTAACCATTGCGCTGCTGGTCTTTGCCGGGCTGACGGCGCTGGCGTTTGGGATCTTCGTCGCCGGGACGCTTACCGACCGCATCCGCGCGCTGGCGGGCGCAGCGGACCGGCTGGCCGAGGGCAAGCTCGACACGCGCCTCGACGTCACCGGCAGCGACGAGCTGGCCGACCTCGCGCATTCGTTCAACTGGATGGCCGACAGCCTTCAGCGTACCGACGAGCAGAAGCGCCAGATCGAGAGCGCCCGCCGCGCGCTGATCGCGGGCATCTCGCACGACCTGCGCACGCCGCTAACCTCGCTACGCGCGATGATCGAGGCCATCGCCGACGGTGTGGTGGACGACCCGGCAACCGTCACGCGCTACGTCAACACCTCCCTGGCCGAACTCCAGCACCTCAACACCCTGATCGATGACCTGTTCGAGCTGGCGCGGCTGGACGCGGGTCAGGTGGACATGCAGATCTGCCCCGCCTCGATGACCGACCTGATCTCGGACGTGATCAGCAGCATGAGCGCGCGCGCCGCCCAGCGCGACGTGGCGCTGGTGGGCACGGTGGAGACGGACATCGACCCGATCGAAATGGCGCCCGACAAGATCCAGCGCGTGCTGGTGAACCTGCTCGACAATGCGCTGCGCTATACGCCGCCCGGCGGCCAGATCGCCATCCGCGCCCGGCGCGACGGAAGCGCGGTCCGCGTGGACGTGCACAACACGGGGTCCAGCATCGACGCGGCGCACCTGCCGCACGTCTTCACCACGTTTTACCGGGGCGAGCCGTCCCGCGTGCGCGGCGACGACGGTCACCGGGGCACGGGACTGGGGCTGGCGATCGCGCGCGGCTTCGTCGAGGCGCACCACGGCAGGATCTGGGCCGACAGCACTCCGCTGCGCGGCACGACGTTCAGCTTCACGCTGCCCGTGCAGGCGGCGGCGTAACGGGGCGAGGCGGCCCAAGGTTTTGTAGGGGCGGGACTTGCTCCGCCCGTTTTCCCCTCAATCTGTTTGCGCCCACCGTAGGGGCAATTCATGAATTGCCCCTACGGAATCGCGTGTGGCGCGGGAACATATTCCGATACGCCCCGCTAAAACATAATTCCCCATTTCCCGTATCTACATCCAGATGTAATTTTTTACATCTAGCGCATTCAGCGCTATGATGGAGCGTTGTGCAGCCCAGGCGGCTGGACGGTGCGCTATCCGTACTTATTGAGGAGATCCCCGTGTTTGGTCCCATTTTTTTGGCGATGCATATTCCTGATGGCTTCGTAAACGTCCCGGTCGGGCTGGTGGGCTGGGCATTGATGATCGTGTTCGTCGGCGTGGCGCTGCGGCAGACCGGGCGGCAGCTTGGCGAGCGCCAGATCCCGCTGATGGGCGTACTGGCGGCGTTCATTTTCGCTGCACAGATGATCAATTTCCCCGTGGCGGGCGGCACGTCCGGGCATTTGTTGGGCGGCGCGCTGGCCGCGATTCTGCTCGGCCCGTGGGCGGCGGTGCTGGTGATGACCAGCGTCATCGCGGTACAGGGCCTGCTGTTCCAGGACGGCGGCCTGCTGGCGATGGGCTTCAACACGATCAACATGGGCATCCTGACCGCCTTCGTCGGCTATGCGGTTTATTCGGTGGTGCGTAAGGCACTGGGCGGCACGCCCACGGCCTCGATCGTCGGCGCGGCAGCAGCGGCGTGGGTCACGGTCGAAGCGGCGGCAACGGCTACGTCACTGGAGCTGGCGATCTCCGGTACATCCGCGTTGGACGTGGCACTGCCTGCGATGGTCGGCGTGCATGCGGTGATCGGACTGGGCGAGGCACTGGTTACGGCGGGTGCGGTGGCGTTCGTGCAGCAAACCCGTCCCGACCTCATGCCACACGCGCAGGCATCCGCCAGCAGCACGCGCGGCACAGGCTGGATCGCCGCCGGACTGGTGCTAGCGCTGGCCGTGGCGTTCGCGTCGCCGCTGGCGTCCTCGCATCCCGACGGGCTGGAGCGTGTCGCGGAAGATAAAGCGTTCATGGACGAAGCGGAAGACGCGCCTTACAGCATCCTGCCCGATTACACCGTGCCGGGCATCGACAACGAAACGGTCACGACCATCGCGGCGGGTGTGATCGGCGTGCTGATCGTCGCGGCGGTCGGCTATGGCGCGGCGCGGGTCAGCCAGCGCGAGCATTCTCCGCAGGCATAAGCGCAGCAGTTGCGATACACTGAGGGGCAGTTTGCGAACTGCCCCTTGCCCCTATTGCGCCTGATTCTCTCGTTGCAGCCGATGTCCGATTCCCTCTCCCAACGCTACCAACCCGGCAGCAGCCCCCTTCACCGGCTCGATCCGCGCGTGAAGCTGGTCGTCACGCTGATCCTGGTGCTTGGCATCACGCTGACGCCCGCGCAGGCGTGGCCCGCATACCCGCTGCTGTGGGCGCTGGTCGCCAGCATCGCAGCGCTGGGTGGGATCGGTGCGGGGCGATTGGCGCGGCTGGGCAGCGTGGCGCTGCCGTTCGCGCTGGCTGCGGCGACGCTGCTGTTCACCACGCCCGGCGATCCGGCGGCGCACGTGCTTGGCCTGACGATCACGCACGAAGGCATCGCGCGCTTCGCGGCGGTGGTGCTCAAAAGCTGGCTGGCGGTGCAGGCCGCGCTGCTGCTCTCCCTGACGACGCATCCCACCGATCTGTTATGGGCCTTAAGCAGCCTGCGCGTGCCGACCGTGCTGGTGCAGATCCTGTCCTTTATGATCCGATACCTGGACACCCTGCGCGACGAAGTGGACCGGCTGAATCGCGCGCGGGCCTCACGCAGCGCCAGCGTACCGGGGCACAAATCGGGCGGAAACGTGGTGTGGCGCGCGACTGTCGCGGGGCACATGGCGGGCAGCCTATTTTTGCGCAGCCTGGAACGCAGCGAGCGCGTCTATGCGGCGATGCAGGCGCGCGGCTACCGGGGCGAGATGCGCGTCCTGGCCGCGCCGCCGCTCACCCCGCGGGCGGTGCTGTGGGGCGCGGTCCCGGTGATCGCGCTGGGCCTGATCGAAGCGCTGGCGGCGCTGTGGTGGCACAGATGAACGGAAACGAGATCCCGATGAATGAGGACTGCGCGGTCGCAATCGAACACCTGACGTTTCGTTATCCCGATGGGCGGCTGGCGCTCGATGATGTCTCGCTGCGCGTGGCGCGTGGGGAACGAGTGGCGCTGGTCGGGCCGAACGGCTCGGGCAAGAGTACACTGATGCTGCATCTCAACGGCATTTTGGGCGCGCGGAACGGCGGGGTGCAGGTGGACGGCCTGCCCGTACAGGACGCGCACCTGGGCGCGATCCGGTCGCGGGTCGGGCTGGTGTTCCAGAATCCCGACGACCAGCTCTTTTCGCCGCGTGTCGAACAGGACGTCGCGTTCGGGCCGCTGCACATGGGCCTGCCGGAAGCGGAGGTCCACGCCCGTGTGGACCGGGCGCTGGCGGCGGTCGGCATGGGGGACTATGCCGGGCGCACCAGCGTGCACCTGAGCGTGGGTGAAAAGAAGCGCATCGCGCTGGCGACTGTGCTCAGCATGGACGCGGATCTGCTGGTGCTGGACGAGCCAAGCGCCGGGCTGGACCCCCGCGCGCGCCGCGACCTGATCGCGCTGCTGCGCACCTTCGAGGATTGTACCCTGCTGGTCAGCTCGCACGACATGCGGCTGGTGTGGGATCTCTGCGCGCGCGTGGTCGTGCTGGACGGCGGGCGCATCGTGGCGGACGGCCCGACGCGCGATCTGCTGGCCGACGCGGACCTGATGGAGCGCCACGGCCTCGAAGTGCCCTGGCCGAAGAACAGTGGTTAGTGGTCAGTTTTCAGTAGTTCGTTAAAAGCAAGGGCAAACGGCAAAAAAACGGGCGGGTCTGCAAACCCGCCCGTATAGGTTTTCTCCGATTTCCGGGCGTTATTGCCCCACCGACGCCACCTGATCGGCCAGGATCGGCTGCCACTGCGGAATATCCACCAGCGTAACCGCACCGGAAAGGCTTTCGACGGCAGCACCCGGAACCCGATCGGCGGGCCAGTAGGTCACGATCACATCCTGATCGAGCGCGCTTCCCGCTGCGGGGAATGCCAGCGTCGTGCCCGCCGGGATATCCCGCGCGGCAATGTACACCAGCCGCAGGTCGGTGGGCCGGACGTATTGCAGAGGCAGTGCATCACCTGACGCGCTGACGGGGGTAGCCGTCGCCATGATGTCCAGGAACGGCGTCGGTGTAGCGAGATCGCCCGGAACCGACGTGGGCGGCAGGGCCGTCGGCGGAAACTCGGTGGCATCGAACGGCACCGGCGTCGCGGTAAACGTGGGCGAGGCCGACGCCATGTTCGCAGCGGTCGCCTGTGGCTGCGGAATCAGGATCGCGGTGCCCGGTTCCGGCAGCACGCAGGGCGGCTCCAGGTTATTCAGCGCGACAATCTGCTCCACGACATCAGGATCGTTCAGGCCGAACTGCGCGGCAATGCTCAGGCAGTCGTCGCTGGGCTGCACGGGATAGTAAAACACAGCGTTATCTGCCGGGCCACCGGGGATGGGCGTCGCGGTCGCCGGTACTGTCGCCAGGATCGTCGGCGTGGGCGAGCGCTGCGCGGCGGGCTGATCGGGATTTCCCGCGGGCGGCACGATACCCGACGCCGGGCCTGACGGCGGGCGGCTGCTGACCACGAACAATCCCACTGCGAACAGCGTCACAGCCAGCGCCGCCGCGATCAGCGTATAGGATGGGCGGATGGAACGCATCTTCGGCAACGCGGTGCTTGTAGGGAAACGCAGAACTTGCTGCATGATGGTTTTCCTCTCCTGCGATGGTTTGGTTTGGAGCTGCGCGACCAGCCGGTCTTCCAGCGCCTGCTTGAAGTCCGGGCGGCTGCGCGGAACCGTGCCCGCCAGATCGTCCGGGGCCTCATAGCCGGTCGGCTCGCCGTGCTCCAGAAGTCGATCGATGGCCGCGATGAAGTCGGTGTCGTGCGTATGGTTATGCGTCATCGCTGGCCTTCTCCTTCCGGCTCAGGCTGGTACATCCGCTGCAAGTCCTCGACCGCCCGGCTGAGGTGCGACGCGACGGTGCGCTCGTCCAGCCCCAGCACAGCGGCGATCTCCCGGTTGCGTAGTTCCCCGAAGAACCGCAGCGTCACGATCTCCTGTTTGCGCGGCGACAACATCTCGATGGCCTGCCGCAGCTCCCAAAATCGTTCCTTGTCCGCGAAGACCTGATCCGGCGAGGGCAGGTGACTCTCGATATCCGGCAGATCGTCGAGCGGAACCGGTTCGTGGCGGACGTGGCGCTGGCGATAGAACTGCTGCACGCGGCTGTGCGCGATGCGGAACAGCCACGCCGCGAACGATCCGTCGCCCCGCCATTCGAACTGGCCGATCTTCTCGACCACCAGGGCAAACGTCTCGGCCACCACGTCCTCGGTGTCCTGGTTGCGACCGATCCGGTAAGCGGTATAGGCGAAGACACGCGGAAAATACCGCTGGTACAAAACCCGAAAGGCATCGGAGTTGTGCCGCAGGTCTTCGAGAATCTGCTGCTCGTCGATCGGTCCCTGTGTCATGTCCGGCATGAATGTGTCCATCGTGCGCACTACAAAGTAAAACGCAGTACGGATACAAAATACTGCGTTCCATCCCCCAAAAAGTCCAATTTCGCTCGAAAGTCCTCGCCGTTAAGGGAAAATCCAGCAAATTTTTACACTTTATTGTTTGACATTTTGGTAAACCTAAAATATAATCTCAACAATATCCAGAAAACGAGAACAAAACACGGAAATCATAATCGGCACGAGGCCAACATGAATGTTCACACATCCCCCACGACACGCACCCTGGCCGACCTGATGCCCGGCGACACCGGCATCGTCGCCGCGCTGCACGCCAAAGGGCCGGAGCGCCGCCGTTTGATGGACCTGGGCATTCTGCCCGGCACGCGCATCGAAGTCGAGCTGCGCAGCCCGCTGGGCGACCCAACAGCCTACAAGGTTCGCGGCACACTGGTCGGGCTGCGGCGCAGTCAGGCACAGCAGATCACATTGCAGGGGGACGAGGAGGCACAGAATGAGCATTGACACTATGAGCACCGCATCAGCCTGCGCAACCTGCCCGGTTAACCGCCACATGGCGCGGTTGGGCGTCAACATCGACAACTGGGATTATGTCATCGCACTGGCAGGCAATCCCAATACAGGCAAGAGCACGGTGTTCAATTCGCTGACCGGCCTGCGGCAGCACACCGGCAACTGGCCGGGCAAGACCGTCGCCCGCGCCGAAGGCGGCTACGAGTACGACAACAAGCGCTATAAGCTGGTGGACCTGCCCGGCACGTATTCGCTGCTGGCCGCCAGCGTGGACGAGGAAATCGCCCGCGACTTCATCCTGTTCGGCCAGCCGGACGTCACGGCCATCGTCGTGGACGCGACGCGGCTGGAACGCAACCTGAATCTGGCCCTGCAGGTGCTCGAAATCACCGACAAGGCGGTCATCTGCCTGAACCTGATGGACGAGGCGCGGCGGCACGGTCTGGCTGTGGATGACCGGCGGCTTGCGCGCGACCTGGGCGTGCCCGTCGTCCCGATGTCGGCGCGGCAGGGCGAGGGCATCGCGGAGCTGTTGAGCACGATCAACGACATGGCGCAGGGCCGCGTCGCCACCAAACCGCATCGCATCGGTAAGACGCATAACGCGGCGTTCGATGGGGCGGTGGAAATGCTGGTGGCGCAGATCGAAGCGGCCTATCCCGGCCTGCCCAACGCGCGGTGGGTCGCGCTGCGGCTGCTGGACGGCGACGATCAGATCGAACGGGCCATCCGCGACGGCAGCCTGGGCGATCTTTCGAAGGGCGATCGCACGCAGGCCGTCTCTGAACGGCTGATGGTAGCGGAGATACCGGCGCGATGAGCACCAACGTTGACATTCTCTCTACGGCAAAAGGGCTGCGCGCGGGCCTCTCCGACGAGTTTCACGATCACCTGACCGAAGCGCTCTATACCAACGCGACGCAGATCGCGGACCGCGCGGTAACGCAGCCGGGCGAGCGTCCGCGCTTCGACCTGGACCGCAAGATCGACCAGCTCGTGACCAGCCGCACGTGGGGCTTCCCCATGATGATCCTGATGCTGACGGTCACGTTCTGGCTGACGATTCAAGGCGCAAACGTGCCGTCGCAAATGCTCTCCACGCTGCTGATCGGGGATCTGCAGCCGCTGCTCAAAGATGTGGGCGCGGCGCTGCACTTCCCGTGGTGGCTGAGCGGCGTGCTGTTCGACGGCGCGTACCTGTCGGCAGCGTGGGTGATCAGCGTGATGCTGCCGCCGATGGCGATCTTCTTCCCGCTGTTCACGCTGCTCGAAGACTTCGGCTACCTGCCGCGCGTGGCGTTCAATCTGGACCGGATGTTCAGCCGCGCCGGAGCGCACGGCAAGCAGGCGCTTTCGATGACGATGGGATTCGGCTGCAACGCGGCGGGCGTGGTCGCCACCCGCGTGATCGACAGCCCGCGCGAGCGGTTGATCGCGATCATCACCAACAACTTCGCCGTGTGTAACGGGCGCTGGCCGACCCTGATCATGGTTTCGACCGTGTTCATCGGTAGCGCGGTCCCGGCGGCGATGGCCGGGCTGATCTCGGCAGCGGCAGTCGTCGGCGTCGCGGTGCTGGGCGTGGTGATGACCTTCCTCGTCTCGTGGTTCCTGTCGAAGACGTGGCTCAAGGGCGAGGCGTCCGTGTTCAGCCTGGAGCTGCCGCCCTACCGTCGCCCGCGCATCTGGCAGACGATCTACACGTCGGTCATCGACCGCACGCTGATCGTGCTGTGGCGCGCAGTGACGATGGCGATCCCGGCGGGCGTGGCGATCTGGGCACTGTCGAACGTCACCATCGGGGATGCCAGCCTCGCGGAGCACCTCGTGGGCGCGCTGGACGGCCTCGGCTGGCTGATGGGCCTCAACGGGGTAATCCTGGTCGCCTATATCCTGGCGATCCCGGCCAACGAGATCGTGATCCCGACCGTGCTGATGCTGACCGTGCTGACCACCGGCCTGACCGGCGTGGGTGAGGGCGCGGGCGTGATGTTCGAGCTGGACTCCAGCAGCGCGATCCGCACCGTGCTGCACGCGGGCGGCTGGACGACGCTGACGGCGATCAACCTGATGCTGTTCAGCCTGATCCACAACCCGTGCAGCACCACGATCCTGACCATCTTCAACGAGACCAAGAGCGCCAAGTGGACGGCGGTCGCGGCGCTGCTGCCGCTGGTCATGGGCTTCGCCATCACGATCATCACGGCCACCATCGCCCGCACGCTGGGATTGGTCTAACGACGTAACCGCCCGTAGGGGCAATTGCCACCCCGCCAAACCATGTTTGGCGGGGACCCCGGCTCATGAATTGCCCTTACGCGCGTATCACACCCCGTTCCGCGTAAGCCGCCAAATCCGAGTTCCACAAAATCACACTAATCCTATTGCGGATTTAATCTCCCTCAGGCATACTCCGCACCTATCGTTCGGACAGCGGCGGACCTATTCATGACCCGCGACGAGATTTTCCGGCTGACGGCCCTGTCATCCTGCGCCGGTTGAGCGTCCAAGCTGGCCCCTGAGGCCCTGGCGCACGTGCTGCGCCCGATGCAGGACCTGTTCCCTGCCGCAGAGTCGCCCGACCTGTTGGTGGGATTAGGCACGCCTGATGACGCCGCCGTGTACCGCCTGGATGACGAGCGCGCGCTGATCGTCACGACCGACTTTTTCACGCCGATCGTGGACGACGCGTATGCCTACGGCGCGATTGCGGCAGCCAACGCGCTCAGCGACGTATACGCGATGGGCGGATCGCCGCTGCTGGCGCTGACCATCGCCGCGCTGCCGCCCGATCTGCCGCCGGACATATCGAGCGCGATCATGCTGGGGCTGGCGGAAACGGTGCGCGGCGCGCACGCGGTCATCGCGGGCGGGCACACGATCCAGGACAAAGAGCCAAAGGTCGGGCTGGCGGTGGTCGGATTGGGGCATCCCGATCGCCTGCTGACGAAGGGCGGCGCGCGACCCGGCGATGTGTTGGTGCTGACCAAGCCGCTCGGCACGGGCTGCATCACCACCGCGGCCAAAAACGACAAAGCCGATCCCGCCGCGCTGCAAGAGGCGGTCGGCTGGATGACGCGCCTCAACCGCGACGCGGCGGAAGTCGCCGTCGATCTCAACTTACACGCGGCGACCGACGTCACCGGCTTCGGGCTGTTGGGCCACGGCACGGAAGTGGCCGCCGCCAGCGACGTGACGCTGCGCCTGTCGTTCGAGCGCATCCCGTTCATGGCCGGGGCATGGCCCTGCGCGGACCAGTGGACGTTCCCCGGCGGCGCGTCCGCCAACCGCGCGGCGTACGAGGCGGGCGTGGCCTTCGACCCGGCGCTGGACGAAATGCGCCAGATGATGCTGTTCGATCCACAGACGAGCGGCGGCCTGCTGATCAGCGTACCGCAAGATCGGCTGGACGCGTTCGCGGCAGGCATGGCAGCGCGCGGCGCAGCGTGGTGGCCAATCGGCACGGCAGAGCTGCGCGGGGCGGCTGGCATCATCATCACGGCCTGATCCGTATTATTGGATCATCGCAAGAGACTTCGCAGTTTAATCACAGCCCAGCGATAATCCTCTATAGGTTTGGCACATCTTCCGACTACTCTATTTGCGCGTAAGGGACAAAAGCACTGTGCATCTCTATAACACACTCTCCGGCCAGCTTGAGCCGGTCACCAGTGACGACAACATCTTCCGCATGTACGTCTGCGGTGTCACGCCCTACGACACGACGCACCTCGGACACGCCTTCACCTTCGTGATGTTTGATGTGCTGGAACGCTACCTGGAATACCTGGGCTACGAGACGCAAACCGTGCAGAACGTGACCGACATCGACGACGACATCCTGCGCCGCGCGCGTGAAGTCAACATGGCCTGGAACGAGCTGGCCCGCCAGGAAACGGAAAAGTACCTGGCCGATATGCGGGCGCTCAACGTGCGCCCGCCCGATCATTTCGTCTACGCGACCAGTATGATCGAACAGATTCAGGCGATGGTCTCCGCGCTGCTGGAAGGCGGCTACGCCTACGTCAGCGGCGGCAGCGTCTACTACGACGTGCGCAGCGATCCCGATTTCGGCAAGCTGGGCAAAATGAACTACGAGGACATGCTGGCGACGGCCAACGAGCGCGGCAACTTCCCCGACGACCCGAACAAGCGCGATCCGCTGGACTTCGTGCTGTGGCAGGCGGCCAAGCCCGGCGAACCGACCTGGGACAGCCCGTGGGGCGAGGGGCGCCCCGGCTGGCACATCGAGTGCTCGACCATGAGCACGCACTACCTCGGCCCCAAGATCGACATTCACAGCGGCGGCGAGGATCTCGTCTTCCCGCATCATGACTGCGAGATCGTGCAGTCCGAGCACGCGACGGGCGAGCGTCCCTTCGTGCGCTACTGGTTCCACGTGGCGATGGTCCGGCTCAACGGCGAAAAAATGAGCAAGTCGCTGGGCAACATGCTGTTCGTCGGCAAGCTGCTCGAGACTTATTCGCCCGATACGCTGCGCGTGTACCTGCTGATGCACCACTACCGCGACGCGTGGTCCGCCGATGGCTACGAGGACGATCTGAAGCGCATCGGCGCGATGCTGAAAAAGTGGTGCGAGGTGTTGGCCCGGCCCAGCGAGGGCGAGCCGTTCGACGCCTCCTCGTACGAAGCGGACTTCCGCGCGGCGATGGACGACGACCTGCACACGGCGGGCGCGATCGAGGCCATGGATGCGCTTGCCAGTGCGATCGATGCGGCGGCGCTGCAAGGCCAGGACGTGATCGCTGCCCAAAATCTGCTGCGCACGCTGGGCGATACGCTCGGCCTGCGCCTGGATACGCAGCATCCCGGCTGCGACGAGCCGCAGTAGACAAAAAGCAAGTCGTCAGTGAATAGTTTTTGGTCGTCAGTTAGGGCAAAAGCTGGAGGCTGTTGTGAACGTCTGGCCCTCTATTTCTCGCTCAGAAAGTTCATAACAGCCTTCAGGGGAAATCATGAACGATGTAGAGACACTGCACACCTGGGCGCGTTCGTGGCTGGCGCGCCGTGCAAACTTGATTTTTGAGCAGTCTCACTCGATTTTTGGCATTCAGTTTCTTACCATTCAGGCGCTTCTGAATAATGTATTGTCTGTTGTACCGGATGAGTTCGATACTTTTGAAGCCCTTTATGATGCTTTGCTGATAACCGCTCAAACGGCCTCGAATCGCGTACTTAAGGACATGGTAGGTCGCAATCCGGGATCTGCCGAAAAGGTTGCCTATGAAGAACGCGAGCGATTTAAACGGGCGCTTGAGGCGTTCGACCGAGGCCAGATCGCTGCCCAAAAACCGTTGCCTTACACCCGCACCCTTTTGTACGATGAAGCTGTACGTTTGTGGCGACAGGCGATACAGTGGTGGGGCTTCAAACACAACCACTGGTATCCTATCTTTGGTCCGCCTCGGCCTCAACACGTACTGGCATTTCATATAGACAAGTTTGGGGATGGCCTCAAGCTGGCGACTCTGCATCAGATACTACGTAAGCATGGTGTAGAGCGTGTTTTTGAATTCAGTGAAGGAAGCCCAACGGGCATTCAGGGTGGGTTTCCCGAACTAGAAGTTGAACTCGGAAATATGCTTCCAAGATATGGCGTGGCAGGCGGTGGCGTAGAGGGATATTGGTTTTCCAAAGATTTGGATTGGTTGATTTATGCTTCGCATGAAAGCTCAATCACGATTGGCGGAGAATGGCTACTCGAAGCTGTCCGGCGTGCTTGGCCGACATGGAAAGAGGGACTGTACGAGAAGTATCCAATAGCGTGCTCGCATTTAGGAGACTACAAACCAGATGGAGCGAGTTTTTAAGTTTCACACGACTACTCTTAATTCAGATCTAGAACCATATCAAAGTGTTTGGTTCTAAGGGCTGTCGCCCGTTCCGGCGGGGAGGGGGATATGGGCTGGGCAACCTATGCGATCGAAGCCCTGCAGCGCGGCGAAACAGTGACGATTCGTCCACATGGCGACTCGATGCGAGGGCGCGTGAACGATGAGGATCGGGTTACTTTAAAACCCGCGCACCTGGAACAACTTGCAGTAGGCGATGTCATCCTGGTCCGTGTCCGGGGCAACATCTATCTGCACCTGATCAAAGCCAGAAATGGGAACCGGTTTTTGATCGGCAACAATCGCGGCAGAATAAACGGATGGGTCGGCCCAAACGCCGTTTATGGTGTGGCTACCGATATTGAGCCGTCTTAACAGCCCTCACCACACGTCCCGGCTCGCAGCCGTTCAGGTATTGTAGGGGCAGTTCACGAACTGCCCCTCGCTGTTTCCGCCTCGTCTCACCCTCCCGGTTTCTCCCTGGGCTGAAACGGGCTAAAATCACCGTAATCCTCGCCGGGATGCAGCTTAAATCTTTAAGCCGCCGCAGCGCGTGGCTCCCCCAGGGGTGGGGTAATTAAAGGAGAGAGTTTTGATGGCTTACCAAGCTGAAATCAGCCGCTCGAATCCATCGTGCTTCCTGTTCCTGATCGACCAATCCGCGTCGATGGCCGATCCGTTTGGCACGGGGGATGCCAAGAAGAAAAAGGCGGACGGCGTCGCGGACGCGATCAACCGCCTGCTGCAAAACCTCGTGATCAAGTGCGCCAAGGCCGAAGGCGTGCGCGACTATTATCACGTCGGCGTGATCGGCTATGGCAAGGATGTCGGCCCGGCGTTCAGCGGTCCACTGGCGGGCAAAACGCTCGTGCCGATCAGCGAGGTGGCCGAGATGCCCGCGCGCATCGAGGAGCGCACCAAAAAGGTCGATGATGGCGCTGGCGGGCTGGTGGACCAGACGGTCAAGTTCCCGGTGTGGTTCGATCCGGTGGCGAACGGCGGCACGCCCATGTCGCAGGCGTTGATGCGCGCGACGAGCGTGATTCGGGGCTGGCTGACCGACCATCCCGACTGCTTCCCGCCCATCATCATCAACATCAGCGACGGCGAAGCCACCGACGGCAGCCCCAGCGCCCTGGCCGATGCCCTCAAGAAGCTCAGCAGCAGCGACGGCGGCGTGCTGGTGTTCAACCTGCACCTGTCGTCCACCGACGCCTCGCCCATCCAGTTCCCGGCGCACGAAGAGGGTTTGGCCGATAAGCACGCCAAGCTGCTCTATGCCATGTCCAGCCCGCTGCCGGACTACATGCGCACCATCGCGGCGCAAGAAGGCTTCAACGTAGACGAAGGCGCGCGCGGCTTCGTCTTCAACGCCGATATCGTCTCGGTGATCCAGTTCCTGGACATCGGCACGCGTCCGAGCAACTTGCGCTAGGCGGTGAGCATGCAGGTACACGCGCGCGTCTTCTGGCTGCCCAAAACCGGCAACACGGCGGAGGAATACGAAGACGCCTTTTATCCCAACCGCGACGGCGATTACGGCGGGACGCAGCTGCGTTTCGCCGTGGCCGACGGGGCCAGCGAAGGCATGTTGAGCGGGCAGTGGGCGCAGATTCTGGTGCGCGCCTACTGCCGCGCGATCAACACGTCGCAGATGCCCGATCTGCTGGCCCGCGCGCTGCCCTCGTGGCGCGACTGGAAACAGCACTACCTCGATCTGCGCGAACGCCAGGGCCGCCCAGTGATGTGGTTCGAGGAGCCAGGCCTGGAAAAAGGCGCGTTTTCGACCCTGCTGGGCCTGACCCTGCGCGACGGGGACGATCCCGGCTGGAACGCGACCGCGCTGGGCGACAGCTGCATGTTCCAGGTGCGCGCGGGCGCGCTGGTGACGGCGATGCCCATCGACGACGCGGAAGCGTTCGGGAGCCGCCCGTTCCTCATCGCCAGCAATCCGGCGCGCAATAACGGCCTGTTGGAGCGCGTGCACTATGCGACGGGCGACTGGCAGCCGGGCGATCGCTTCTACCTGATGACCGACGCGCTGGCGCACTGGTTCGTGCGCGAATGCGAAGCGGGCGCGACCCCGTGGACCGCGATCCTCGCGGCGGAGGATCCGGACGCGTTCGATGCCTGGACCGCCACCCTCAAGCGCGAACACCAGATCCGCAACGACGACATCACCCTCTTGTGCCTGGAGGTTGCCGAAGACGTGCCATGACATCCTGGCCGACGATGACCGACTACCAGGAGGCGCTGCAAAACCCGCGCTACAGTTTTAGCGACCCGGAGTTACAGCGCGGCACGCCTGTGCTCAACATGCTTGGCCTGCCCAAGCCCATCACGGGCGCGTTCGCCAGCGTGTACCAGATCGCCTCCAACGGCCATCAATACGCCGTGCGCTGTTTTTTGCGCTACCACGCCGACCAGGCCCAACGTTACGCGGCCATCAGCAACTATCTGCGGCTGGCGCGCCTGCCGTACATGGTCGAGTTCAACCTTCAGCCCAAGGGCATCCGTGTGCGCGGCGACTGGTTTCCCATCCTGAAGATGGAATGGATCAACGGCCAGCCGCTCGACAGTTACATCGAGCAGCACCTCGATCACCCCGCCGTGCTGCGCAATCTGGCGGATCGTTTCGCCAAGATGATCGGAGATCTGGGCCGCGCGGGCATCGCCCACGGCGACCTTCAGCACGGCAACATCCTGATCGTCAACCACCAGTTTTTGCTGATCGACTACGACGGCATGTACGTGCCCTCGCTGGACGGCATGACAAGTCACGAGCTGGGCCACCGCAACTACCAGCACCCCAACCGCCAGGAAACGGATTTTGGCCCGCACATCGACAATTTTTCCGCGTGGGTGATCTACCTGTCGCTGATGGCGCTCAGCGCCCAGCCGTCGCTGTGGCGCACGCTGCGCGCCGGGGACGAATGCCTGCTGTTCCGCCAGCAGGACTTCGAGCACATCAACACCTCACCCGCGATGAAAGCCGTCAGCCAGATCCCCGATCGCAACGTGCACGCCCTGGCGGAGCGCTTTCGCACGGCGGTCCTGTCGAACTTCGCGCAGGTTCCGTCCATTTTGCGCAATACGCCGCTGGCGGGCGGGGCGGAGCGGCGCATGGTGAGCGGGTTAAGCTGGCTGGAAGACTACGTGCGCCCGCACGAGCAGCGCGCGGTCCCGCCGCCGCCGACGCTGCCGGAGCAGCCCCCCGTCCACGCGGCGACGCTGACGGGCGGGTCGTCGTGGGTGCTCGACTACCTGCCGGAACCTAC
>NZ_DAISHJ010000007.1:0-5029 GCF_036822615.1 Aggregatilinea sp.
TCAACCGCCGCACGGGTCGCGCTCAGGGCGTCTTCCACACGGTGCTTCTTTTCCTTCAGTTCCGTCTCGGTTGCTGCGCCAACGCCGATCACCGCGACGCCGCCGCTCAGCTTCGCCAGACGTTCCTGGAGCTTTTCGCGGTCGTAGTCGCTGGTCGAGTTTTCGATCTCGACGCGAATTTCATCCACGCGGCCCTTGATCGCCGCTTCTTCGCCCGCGCCGTCGATGATGGTGGTGTTGTTCTTGTCCACCACGACCTTGCCCGCGCGACCGAGGTCCGCCACGGTGGCCGAATCGAGCTTGCGACCGAGTTCTTCGGTGATGACCTGACCACCGGTCAGCGCCGCGATGTCGTTCAGCATGGCCTTACGGCGATCGCCAAAGCCGGGGGCCTTGATGGCAACCACGTTCAGCATGCCGCGCAGCTTGTTGAGCACCAGCGTCGCCAGGGCTTCGCCGTCGATATCTTCCGCGATGATGACCAGTTCGCGCTTGCCGAGCTGCAGCAGCTTTTCGAGCACGGGCACGAGGTCCTGCGCGGCGGAGATCTTCTTGTCGTGGATCAGGATGTAGGCGTCGTTGATAATCGCTTCCATCGTGTCGGGGTTGGTGATGAAGTACGGCGAGATGTAGCCGCGGTCGAACTGCATACCCTCGACGTAATCCGTCTCGAACTCGAGGCCCTTGCTCTCCTCGACCGTGATGACGCCGTCCTTACCGACCTTGTCCATCACGTCCGCGATCAGCTCACCGATTTCGCGGTCCTGGGCGCTGATGGCGGCCACCGACGCGATTTCTTCCTTGGTGCTGATGTCGTGCGCAGCCGCGCGGATCGCCTGGGCGACCTTGTCGGTGGCGATGTCGATGCCGCGCTTGAGCAGCATCGGGTTCGCGCCAGCGGCGACGTTCTTCAGGCCTTCGGTCACAATTGCCTGCGCCAGAACGGTTGCGGTGGTGGTGCCGTCGCCCGCGATGTCGTTGGTCTTGGTGGCGGCTTCCTTCAGAAGCTGCGCGCCCATGTTTTCATACGGATCTTCGAGTTCGATTTCTTTGGCGACCGTAACACCGTCGTGGGTGACGGTCGGCGCGCCGAACTTCTTGTCGATGGCGACATTGCGGCCCTTCGGACCGAGGGTAGTGGAAACCGCATTCGCCAGCGTATCAATACCGACCTTCAAACGGCGGCGAGAATCTTCACTGAAAACGAGTTGCTTAGCCATGAGTTTGTGTCTCCTTCGTCAACCGCGTCGCGCTGATTGCCGGGCGGCGCGTACTACTCGACAATCGCCAGAATGTCGGATTCCTTGAGGATGAGGACCTTCTTGTCGTCCAGCTTGATTTCCGTGCCCGCGTACTTGGCGAACAGCACGATATCATCAACCTTGACGTCCATCGGGATGCGGTCGCCGTCTTCATCGGTGCGGCCCGCGCCGACTGCCAGAACACGACCCTGCTGCGGCTTTTCCTTTGCGGTTTCCGGCAGCACCAGCGCGCCGCCCGCAAATGTTTCCTCACGCTCGATGGGTTCAATCACAACGCGATCGGCCAGAGGACGCAGTTTAATAGCCATCCTTCCCTCCTGAGGTTTTATAGTATGGTGAGTTGTCAAATTCAATTAGCACTTAAAGTATGCGAGTGCTAAATTCGCCCATCATATTATCAGCGTCTTGGGGCGCTGTCAAGCAGAATTTAGCACTCTTGGGGGGGATCTGCTAACGCCGTACGGCTACTAAGGAGACGGCGTTGGCGTGGCGGTCGCGAAGGTTTCTACCTCGGTTGGCTCGGCAGTCACAGCAACGGCTGACGTCACGAGCGCCTGATTGCAATATTCCTGGCTCGCGCTGGCGAAGTCGTTTTGAGCGCTTTCCTTCTCCTGCAAAACGGCCAGCTCGTAGCCGCGCTGGAGGTAATTGACTCCCAGGTCGCACTGGCCTTGCAGTGCGTAGGAGAGGCCAAGCTGGTAGAAGTCGGACGTGTCTTCCGACCCCAGCTCGACTGCCCGCGACAGGTTCGGCACGGCGCTCACATAGTCCTGGTCAGCGAACTGCAAACCGCCCAGGTAGGACAGGCAGCGCAGATTGTCTGGCGCGGCGTCGAGGCAGCGGCGGTAGTACTCATACGAACGATCGGGCGTCCCTGCTTCGACCAGCGCCCAGCCCATCCGCCACAGCAAATAGGGGTCGTTCGGATTACGGTTCAGCGTGTCGCTGAGCACGCTCATCGCAGAGTCGAAATCGTCGTTTGCAATGTAGTTGTTCGCCAGCTCGACCGCGATGTAGCTGTGGTTGGGGGCCATTTCCAGCGCCGCGCGCAGGTCATGGATGGCGGTGTCGTAGTCGCCCACGCTCGAAGAGAGCAGGGCGCGGTTGCGGTAAATCTCGACCGACGCCAGTCCGGTGCTGTCCAGTTCCTGCGCCTGATCCAGATAGGTGCTGGCTTCGTCGGTTTTGCCGAGATCGTAGTAAATCTCGCCCATGATTGCGTACGTCGGCGCGAAGTTCTCATCGATAGCGCGTGCGTGTAGTGCCGAGGCCAGCGCCCTGCCGACATCGCCCTGCCAGTCGAGCACCATCGCGCGGATCGCCCAGCCGTACGGCGCTTCGGGATCGGCGTTGATGGCGCGATTCGCATAGTCAATCGCCTCGCTGATGCCAACACCGGTGCTGGCCGATGCGATCAGCTTCATCCGCGCCACCTTGTATTGCAGCAGCGCATCGTTAGGGTTGCTGTCGGCCAGGATCTGGCAGTTGATCGTGGCTTCCTGCAAATTCCCCTGCCACTCCGAGGTAACGCAGCCTTGCTGCGCCTGCGCAACGTCCGGCGTTGCGGTGGGTGTGGGGCGCGGCGAAACCTGGGTCGCCACATGATTGACCGCGTTTTCGACGCGCGGGAAGACAAAGTCTCGAATCGTATCCGCATGCAGCAGCGCCTGACTTCCACCGAAATAAACCAGCAGTATCAGCACGATCAGCAGCAGCAAGCGGCGCGGCAAAAGCCGCAGGTGGCGTTTTTTCCGGTCAGCCCGGTAACGCTTGGGTGTGCGTAGATACATCGCGCGGCCCTAATAGATGGGGATCGGCTGCGGCGGCACAGCCGTAGGCGGAATGGCAGTCGGGATCTGCTGCATAGAAAACGCTTCGTCGTTTGTCACGCACATTTGCAGACCCTGGGAGATCTGGTTTTTGATCGATTCTTCCGGGTTCATCGCCATGGCGGATTGCAGGTCTTCCCAGGCCCTGTCGCAGCGGTCCAGCAGCGCCTCGGCCAGCCCGCGAATGTAGTAGCACTGGATTTCCTGGTCGGCCAGCGCGATCCCCTGCTGGTCTTGCAGAGTTGTGCACGTCTCGAAAGATTCGATCGCACCTTCGTAGTTGCGGCGGGTGTATTGAACCATTCCAAGCTGCCGGTACGCTTCGGGGTAGGTAGGGTCCAGTTCCACTGCTTGCTCGCACGCGACTTGGGCCTCGGTGTCTTTACGATCGCGGAAGAAGGCTTCGCACTTGCGTGTGTAGGCCTTCACATTGTCCGGGTCCATTTGCAGCACTTGATCGAACGCTGCCTGCGCGCCGTCGAAGTTGCTCAATGCGACATAATACTGCGCCAGCTCGAAGTACAGCGCGTCAAGGCGCGGATGGATCTGGATCGCCTGCTCGTACTGCTGGATGGCTGCGTTGAACGGTCCCACATATGCCAGGCTCAGCGCGAGTGCGCGGTGAGCGTCCAGGCTATTGGGATTCAGGCGCACGGCCCGGTCGGCTTCGTCGAACGCCTGGTTTGGACGCTGCGCCGAATAGTATGCCAACGCCAGATAGGCGTGTGCCTCGGCGTAGTTGGGATCGAGTTGGGTGGCCCGCAGGCACGACCCGATCGCTTCTTCGGCGCGGCCATTTTCCATCAGCGCGAAGCAGTACAGCGCCTGCGCGCGGGCATTGTCCGGCGCGACATCGACCGCGTCCTGCGCGACGGTCAGCGCTTCGCCTGCCCGGTACTGGTAGGTGCGCCCGGCATAACTGCGATAAATGAGCATGCGCCCATATTCAAATTTGATGTCGATATCCTGGGGAGCTAGCCGCGCGGCTTCACCATAATAACCGATGGCGGCTTCGAGGTCGCCCTGCAAATACGCGCGCTCGCCCATGCGGGCCAGCGTGACAGCATCGAGGGTTGGGGTTGGGGCGGCGCCGATGCTGGAAAGTGCCCAGCCTTGAACGTCATTGAAGCGCCAGAGCAGCGTGGCGATGATCACCATCACGACAAACCACACGCCCAGCAGCCACCGACTGACACCGTGCCGCCGGTAGTGTCCGAAGTGTAGATTCGAGTTATCGCGGCGGATATACATACAGTTCCTAACCTCGCCCGTTGCTGCCGTATCGTTTGCGTTACCCATGGGGGCGGGACAAACAAACGACCGGCGAGCATGATACCCCCCAGCCAGCTCTAACGACTCAACTTAGTAACCGGGGGGATCGTAACACCCACCGCAGGGACTGTCAACGTTTGGCGCACCGCTCCCAACCGGCGATCGCCCGCCGGAGCAGGGCGAAAACACACGAGCGGCCCCGTAGAACCGCCCGTGATGATCGTGTCGTATGGATGTCTGCCGTGCTTACGAGGTGGCGCGCTTCCATCCCTGCCAGCCGCGTGCCTGCCATGCTGCGTACAGTGCGATCGATCCCGCAGTGGCGACGTTCAGGCTGCCGACGTGCCCGCGCATGGGCAGGGTGATCCGTAGATCGCATGTGTCCCGCACCAGACGGCGCAGCCCTTCGCCCTCGCTGCCCATGATCAGCGCCAGCGAGCGGTCGAGATCGACCTGTTCGAGCGTTTGCGCCTCCGGCCCCACGTCCAGCCCGACGAGCCAGATATCTTGCTCTTTCAGGTTGCGCATGGCGTTCACGAGATTATTGACGACGCTGACATTGAGGTGTTCCACCGCGCCGGAGGATGCCCCCACGACTGCCGGGGTGATATCCACGCCGCGCCGCTCTTGCAGCAGGATGCCGTGCACGCCGACCGCGTCCGCGAC
>NZ_DAISHJ010000007.1:5039-9297 GCF_036822615.1 Aggregatilinea sp.
GAATTCCCCGCCGACGCGCAGCAGCGCCCCGACGTTCTGCGGATCTTTGAGCAGGTCGAGCACCAGCAGGAACGGCTTCTCGCCGCGTTCGGAGGCAGTCGCCAGGATCGCATCGAGTTCCACGTACGGGTACGATTCGACCCGCAGCGCGACGCCCTGGTGGTTGGCATCGTGCGAGAGATCGTCGATCACCCGGCGCGGCACGCGCCGCACGCCAACGCCGCGCTGCTGCGCCGTGGAGATGATGCTCTCCACGGTGCCCTTTTCTTCGATGCCTTCCGCCAGCAGGATCTGGTGGATGTTCCGGCGACCGGCGCGCAGACATTCCAAAACCGGCCAGCGCCCATAGAGATATTCGCTCATGCTGTTCCCTCAAAGCTGCGGGAGGGCGCAGCAGCGCGCCCTCGTTGGTTTTCGTGATCGGTCCGGCGGTTTTACCCGATGCGCCACACGGTTCCATCGGCCCGGTCTTCGAGCGTTACGCCCAGGTCACTGAGCTGATCGCGGATGCGGTCGGACGTGGCGAAATCTTTCGCCTTGCGCGCCTGCATACGCAGATCGACCAGCAGCCGGATCAAGCCGTCTTCGCGCTCGGCGTCGGCGGCCCCTGCGCTGGCTTCCTCGCCGGGCACGATGCCCAGCACGTCGCCGCCCAGGCTGCGATAGGTGTCATCGATACTCTGCAACACCTCTTTGCCGACCGTCTGCCCGCTGTTGAGCAGCGTGTTGACTTCGCGCGTGAGGTCGTACAACGCTGCCAGCGCACCCGGCGCGTTGAAGTCGTCGTCCATTGCCTCGACGAACTGCTGCCGCGCCTTTTCCAGCGACGCGAAGAACGAGTTCCCCTCGTCGCCATCCGGCGCGCTGCGCAGCTTTTCGCGCGTCAGCCGGACCGCCCCGTAAATACGATCCCAGCCCTTGCGCGCCGAGTCGAGCGAATCCTCGCTGAACACGATCGGGTTGCGGTAATGGCCGCTCAGGATGAACGTGCGGATCACTTCGGGCCGCTGGATCTTCAGCGCATCCTTGATCGTGTAGAAGTTGCCCAGGCTCTTGGACATTTTGACCGGAATGCCGAATTCGTCCGGCACGGTCAGGCTGCCCGTGAGCATCCAGTACCGCGCGAACTCGGCTTCGTTGGCGGCTTCGCTCTGCGCGACCTCGCACTCGTTGTGCGGGAAGATATTGTCCACGCCGCCGCCGTGAATATCGAACGTATCGCCCAGGTACTTGCGCGACATGGCCGAGCACTCGATGTGCCAGCCCGGATAGCCAACGCCCCACGGGCTGTCCCAGCGCAGGATGTGTTCCGGCTCCGCCTTCTTCCACAGCGCGAAGTCTTCTGCGTGGCGCTTGTCTTCGCGCACTTCCTCTCGCGACCCGGATTCTTGCTCTTCGACGCGCCGGTTCGACAGCTTGCCGTAGTCGCCCCAGCTGTATACGTCGAAGTATACGTTGCCTGTGTCTGCAACGTAGGCGTGACCCTTTTCGATCAGCGTCTCGATCATCTTGATCTGTTCGGGAATGTGGCCGCTGGCGCGCGGGCTGATGTCGGGGCGCGCGACGCCGAGCGCGTCCATATCCGCGAAGTAGCTGCGCGCATACGTTTCCACGATCTGCATCGGCGTTGCTTCCGACTGGCGCGCCTTGCGCAGAATCCGGTCTTCACCGGAATCCAGCAAATGGCCGACGTCGGTCAGGTTCTGCACGTAAAGCACGTCGTAGCCGCTGAAGCGCAGGTAGCGCACCACCACGTCGAACGAGACGTAGGTCTTCGCGTGGCCGACATGCGCGTGATCGTACACCGTGGGACCACAGACATACATGTTCACCTTGCCCTCGTGGAGCGGCACAAACGGCTCTTTTTCACGGTGCAAGTAGTTGTAGATTTGGAGTGCCATTGTCTGTTGTCCTTGACCTTGTAGGGGTAAGAAGTCACAATTCTCGTATTGTAACGAAAAAACGGAACAGGGGTAAGGGCAGGGGACCAATTGGCGACAGCCTGCGCGCCCGGTACAATGCCCGCCGGAGCCTTGTTACGCCAGGGAGAGACGGTCGATGAGCACGATCTGGATTCGGCATGCGGATGTGGTCACGCTGGACGCGAGCGGCACGATCCTGCGCGATGCGGATCTGTTGGTGGTGGATGGCAGGATCGCGTGCATCGGAAACGTGCCCGAGGACGCGCCTGCGGACGAGATCCTCGATGTGCGCGGCGGCGTGGTGATGCCGGGCTTCTTCAATGCCCACTGCCACGCGCCGATGACCTTAGAGCGCGGCTGGGCCGAGGACCTGCCGTTCCCGCGCTGGCTGAACGAGAAGATCTGGGTGGCGGAAAGCGCGCTGACCGCCGAGGACGTTTACTGGGGCGCGGCGCTGGCCGCCTGTGAGATGATCCGGAGCGGCACAGTTGGCTTCAACGACCACTATTTTTATATGGACCGCGTGGCGGAAGTGGTCGAGCAGAGCGGACTGAAGGCGCAGCTGACGTGGTGCGTGTTTGGCGTCGGTGAAGATAAGGAAGTCGGCGCGGGGTTGGATGGCGCGCTTTCCTTCGCGGAGCGCTGGCAGGGCGCGGCGGACGGTCGTATCCATACCTGCCTGGGGCCGCATTCGCCGTATCTATGCCCGCCGGACTTCCTCGCGCGCATCTCGGAGCTGGCCCACGCGCGCGATCTGGCCGTACATCTGCACGTAGCCGAATCGCGTGAACAGGTCGAAAACTCGCTGGCGCGTCACGGCAAGTCGCCCGTCGTCCAGCTGGCCGATCTGGGTCTGTTCGATGGGCGCACCGTTGCGGCGCACTGCCTCGTGCTGGATGAACGCGACCTGGAGATCCTGGCCGAGAAGCGCGTATTCGTGGCACGCACGCCAATCACCTACATGAAGCTGGCGATGCCGGTAAACTTCGTCACGGATTTACGGGCGGCGGGGATTGCGGTTGCGCTGGGCACGGACGGCCCGGCTTCCAACGCGGATATGGACATGCTGGCCGTGATCCGCCAGAGCGTGCTGCTCGAAAAATACCTGCGGCTCGATCCCGAATCGTTGCCCGGCGATACAACGTTGCGCATGGCGACGCAGCACGGCGCGGCGGCGATGGGCTTTGCAGAAAGCGGCGCGCTGGTCGAGGGCGCGGCTGCGGACCTGATCGTGCTGGACTTCGACCGGCCCCATTTGCGCCCGCGCCACGACCTGATCGCCAATCTCGTGCACAGTGCGAAGGGTGCGGACGTGCGGCACGTCATGGTGAACGGTCGCTTGCTGATGCGCGATCGTGTGCTGCTGACGCTGGACGAGGAGCGCATCCTCTACGAAGCGGAACAGCGCGCGCTGCGCATGGTGAATCAGAACATGAGCCAGGTGCGCGAATACCGCGCGTAGAGCGCGCCAGCCGGTGCCACTTCAGGCGCTGTCGCGTGTTTCAATAGGATAAGGGGGCATCGTATCGGGCTGTAGGGTGTAAAGCGGGAGCGAATGCAATGCCCTGGCAAAAGCGTGTCGCGGATGGTCTTACTGCATCTCGTGCGGTTCTGGCGCTGCTGGTTCTCTGGACGGCTGTCAGCCTGGGACCTGCGGGAGCGGAAATGGTGCTGATCCTGCTGCTGGTTGCCGCGACGGGGGATACGCTGGATGGTTACCTCGCCCGGCGCAGCGGCAGTGAGGGCCAGACCTGGATCGGTGAGCACGACGTTTGGTTTGATATCTTTTTCACTACGTGTTTGCTGCTGTTCCTCGTAGTAGCGCAGCTTGCGCCGCCGGTTCTGGCGACGGGGCATTTCGTCGGCTGGATGTGGTTGTTTCACCGCCAGCACAGCGCGCCGAACTCCTATGCCGTGCTGTATCAGGCCCCGGTCTATCTGGGTGTCGTCGTGGCAGCGATCGCCTGCCGCCCGCGCGCGCTGACCTGGGTGATCGGCTGGCTCGGTGTGATGGGCCTGTTTGCGTGGCGGCGCTTCTTCGGGGTGCGCGTGCCCGCCTTCGTGCGTGACCTGCGCGAGCATGTGGTCAGGCGCTGAGCGTCGCTATTTACGCAGCGACGCTTCCGACGGCTGCGAGAAGTACATGCGCCCTGCGTTGGTGACGATGTAGCGCGTGATGAGCACCGGGATGGTGCGGTCCATGTAGCGTTTGCCATCCTCGACCACGACCATCGTGCCGTCGTCCAGATAGCCCACGCCCTGATCGGATTCGCGGCCTTCCATCACAACGTGGATGTCGATGATCTCGCCGGGCAGATAAATCGCCTTGAGCGCAT
>NZ_DAISHJ010000007.1:9307-18216 GCF_036822615.1 Aggregatilinea sp.
GCTCGTTGATGTTCAGCACGTGCACGCCCTGAAGCTCGGCCACCCGGTTGAGGTTGAAGTCAGTCGTCATGACCGGCACGCCGCGCTGGCGGGCGAGCAGCACCAGCTTTTCGTCCACCTCGTTCGTGCCCTCCACATCGTCGTCGATGATGCGGACAGGGGTCTGGCTGTGCTGTTGCAGCTCGCTGAGAATTTCCAGCCCGCGTTTGCCCCGGTTGCGCCGCAGCACGTCCGCCGAATCTGCCACGTGCTGAAGCTCGTGCAGCACGAAGCGCGGAATGACCATTGTGCCGAGTACGAACCCCGTGCGGCTGATGTCCAGAATGCGCCCGTCGATGATCACACTGGTGTCCAGCAGAATCTCTTCGGCGTTGGTCAGCCCTGGCATGGCGCGCAGGGTGGTGGGGTTGGCGCGGATCAGCCCGCCGAACAGCATGAAGATCTCGCGCGCCCGCGCGTTGAACAGCGCGACGCTCAGATAGGCGGTGATGATCACGGCGACGGTGGGCAGAATCTGGCCGAACGGGTCCGGCAGCAGCGACAGCGGCCAGATGAACATGATCGAGACGATCAAGCCAAACACGAGGCCAAGCAGCAGCGCAACCAGTTTTTCAGCAGGCATTTCCGTGATCGAGCGTCGTGCGATCCGGCTGGGGGTGGTGGTGAGCCAGGGCGTGACGATCAGCCCCGCCAGCGCGCCGGTCAGCGAAAAGATGAGCGCGGTCGCGTCGGAGGGCAGGAAGAGTTCATCGGACAGATTCGTGCCAAGTAGTGCGCCAAACAAGCCAAAGATAAGCATGCCCAGCAGGCGCACCAGAAACTCAAGACTCATGGATGATGCCTCCCCGCCATGTTTGTGGACAGCAGCAGCCGGGATAAGGGGGCTGCGGGGATCTATCCACTGCCTGTTGGTGACCTCGACATTGGGATAAAAAAAGAGGCCGCTAAACGGGCAGGTCAACTATGGCTTTGTATCTGGATAAAAGCTGCCAGTGTCGGCTGGCGGGGTTTCCGTGGCCCATCCGGCAGGTTGGATAAATGGGAGCCGGAAAAGAAGGCCAAGCCTATACTGCCGGAATACCCTACACTTAGTTCTTAGCAGACCTCAGAAATCGAAGTCTTCTACACACTGACATCCCAACTTTAACATGGTTGAGAACGAGCGTCAATGACCGTTGGCAGGCGATAAACCAGCGGGGAGACGTCTGTGCGGCGTGAAAACAAAAAGCGCCATCACGGCGCTTGTTTGTGTGGCTGCATTGTCAGTAGGGGAGGTGAGATTCGAACTCACACGAGGTCACCCTCAACGGATTTTAAGTCCGCGGCGTCTGCCATTCCGCCACTCCCCCGGAACCGTCTCCACCGAGGCGAAGACGGAATGAAGTGTAGCATGAGATCTGCGCTGCCGTCAATGATGCTTCGGCGGATTGTGCAGCGTCTTTTCGCGTTGCGCGCCGCTTGCTGCGTCGGCGGCGCGGCGAACCGGCTCTTGCGCCCGTTTGCGCCTAATCCCGCTCGCGCAGGTGCGGGAACAGCAGCACCTCGCGGATCGTGCTGCGATCGGTCAATAGCATCACCAGCCGGTCAACGCCCATGCCCAGTCCACCAGCGGGCGGCATACCGTAGCGCATCGAACGCAGATAGTCCTCGTCGATGGGGGTTGCTTCGTCGTCTTCGTCGCTGTACAGGCGACCCATTTCGATGAAGCGCGCTTCCTGGTCCAACGGATCGTTCAGCTCGGTGAACGCGTTGCCCATTTCCATGCCGCCCACGAAGATCTCGAAGCGCTCGACGTGCTTCGGATCGCCGGGCACGGTCTTTGCCAGCGGCGAGATGTCGCGCGGGTAGTCGGTGATAAAGGTTGGCTGGATCAGCGTCGGCTCGACGGTATCGCCCAGCAGCCCATCAACCAGCTTGCCCCACGTGGCGCTCGATGATGCTTCGAGTCCCTTTGCGCGCATTTCCGCACGCAGCGAATCGGCGTCGGGGTAATCCATGTAGTCGATGCCGGAGCACTCACGGATTGCGTCGCGCAGCGTGATGCGCTTCCACGGCGGTGCGAGATTGATGGTGTTGCCCTGGAAGCTGATCGTCGTGCTGCCGGTGACCTGCTCGGCGGCGAAAGCCACCAGGCGCTCGGCCAGATCCATCATGCCGTGATAGTCGGTGTAGGCCTTATAGAACTCAAGCTGCGTAAACTCGGGGTTGTGCTTGAAGCTCACCCCTTCGTTGCGGAAGTCGCGCCCGATCTCGTACACGGCGTCGTACATGCCTACCAGCAACCGCTTCAGGTACAGCTCGAAGCTGATGCGCAGAAACAGGTCCTGGTGGAGCTGGTTGTGATGCGTGGTGAAGGGGCGCGCCGCCGCTCCGCCGTAGATGGGCTGCAAGATAGGCGTCTCGACTTCGAGGAAGCCCTCGCCATCGAGGAAAGTGCGCAGGGCACGCACAGTGAGTGCGCGGGCGCGGAACACAGCGCGCGTGTCGGGATTCACGGCGAGGTCGGCATAGCGCTGGCGGTAGCGTTCCTCGACGTCGCTGAAGGTGCCGTACCGCTCGACCTGCCCATCCTCGGTGACACGTTCCTTGATCACGGGCAGGGGGCTGAGCGCCTTCGACAGCACGACCAGATCCGTCACCAGGACGCTGGCTTCTCCCGCGCGGGTCCGCATCATGGTGCCCGCAGCCTGCACGAAGTCGCCCATGTCCAGTACGTCTTTGATCATGGCGTAGGTTTCTTCGCCCACACTGTCGATGCGAACGAACAACTGCACGCGGCCCGCGCCGTCCTCGATGTGCGCGAAATACACCTTACCCTTCAGGTTCTGGCGGACGATGCGCCCGCAAACCGTCACCTCGACCGGCTCCGGCGTCTGGTGATCCTCGGTTTCGACCGCTTCAAAGGCGCGGATCGCTTCCTGGCTGGAATGGGTGCACTTGACCCGGTTGGGGTAGGGCGCAACACCGTTTTCAACGAGGTGGTTTAACTTGTCGAGACGTTCTTGTTCCAGGTTGTTGGCGGGGGTCCACATGCTGCTGTTACTCTCCTCAAAACGCGGGCGTACAGATGTGCCGCCGGGGCGCGGCAGCTCAACAGAAAGCCCATGCCGACAGGTTCGCCAGCATGGGCTGGGTAAATCGAATCCGCGCGAATCCGGCGCTATTCGATCGCCTTCACGATGAACTCAATATCGCCGTCAGGGGCGTTCACCACCACGCGATCGCCAACGTGACGGCTCATCAACGCCTTGCCCAGCGGGCTTTTGTGCGAGATCTTGCCTGCCTGCGGGTTGGCCTCGGCTGCGCCGACGAGATAATACACTTCCGTGTCGTGCGTTCCCACTTCCTGCACGGTGATCTTGTCGCCCAGCCCGATCGTGTCGCGCGGGCCTTTGTCCTCAATGATATGCGCGTTGCTCAGGATCATCTCCAGGCGCAGAATCTCGCCCTCGACGAAGGCCTGCTCGTTTTTCGCATCCTCATATTCGGCATTTTCAACCAGTTCACCGCCCTCTTCGAGGGCCAGGCGCAGGCGTTCGGCCACCTCCTGACGCCGTACATTTCGGAGGAACGCGAGCCGCTCCTCATATTCCCGCAGCCCTTCCTGCGTCAGGTAATGGACTTCTTCACTCATGCTTTTCCTCCGTCGCTACGGGTATGGGCAAGACTGCCACACTTGCCCCCAACCTTATTGTGACGTTGCAGTATCTATCCCTAAAGTGAAAAATGTGGTTTTTAAATAGAACTATAAAACGCCACCATCACAGTGACGCTGCCAGCCCTATATTGGGCACATCCATGAATCAGTTTGAGCGCTCCACCAAGCCGCCCTGCTGTCGCCGGGTGTAGAGCGCCGTGCCCCTTGGCTTTGAGAGCGCCTGATGTACAAAAACACAGCCTGCGCTGTGTCTTGGAAGTTCACATGCGATTGCTTAACCTAAAACGCCAGCCCGCTCGCCCGGCGATTTGAGTTTGCTGCCACGATATTAGCATAGTTTACACGGCTTGTAAAGCGAACTGCAAAAGGGCTGTTAGTTGTGACGTCAACTGTTTTGGCGGAGGCCGGATATGCGCCACGGGGACTTCAGCTTGACGCAGGCGCACCGATCTTTTACAATTCTCGACTGGCGAATTAGGGAGAACCCGAGATATAGCCCATGTTTGAAAGCCTCAGCGATCGTCTACAAGACGTCTTTGACCAGCTTGGCCGCAAGGGTAAGCTGACCGAGGAAGACGTTAATACCGCTTTGCGCGAAGTTCGTATGGCGCTGCTTGAAGCGGACGTCAATATCAAGGTCACCAAAGACTTCATCAAACGCGTTCAGGAACGGTCCATCGGCGCCGAGGTGCAAAAAGCCCTCAAGCCGTCGCAGCAGGTTATCAAGATCGTGCACGAAGAGCTGATGGAAACGCTGGGCGAGCCGGGACGGCTCAACCTCAGCGGCCCGTCGCCGCGCGTGATCATGCTCGTGGGTCTGCAAGGCTCCGGTAAGACGACCACTGCTGCCAAGCTGGCGCTCATGCTGCGCCGGGATGGACGCCGCCCGTGGCTGGTGGCGGGGGACACGTACCGCCCCGCGGCGGTCGATCAGCTCGTGACGCTGGCGAAGCAGCTCAGCATTCCCTATCACGAA
This sequence comes from Aggregatilinea sp., assembly GCF_036822615.1. Taxonomy (NCBI): domain Bacteria; kingdom Bacillati; phylum Chloroflexota; class Anaerolineae; order Aggregatilineales; family Aggregatilineaceae; genus Aggregatilinea; species Aggregatilinea sp. Next base: position 13,942 of record NZ_DAISHJ010000007.1, read on the forward strand.
GAAGGGACCAGCGCGTCGCCGCCAGATATCTGCGAGCGCGGCTTGAAAGAAGCGAAAGCGGCGGGAGCGTCGGTCGTCATCCTCGACACGGCGGGCCGCCTTCAGATCGATGACGACATGATGCGCGAGCTGGCCGAGATCCGTAAGCGCACCGACCCGGCGGAAGTGTTGCTCGTCGCGGACGCGATGACCGGCCAGGAAGCCGTGCGTATTGCCGAAGGCTTCAATGAGAAGGTGGGGCTGACCGGCCTCATCCTGACCAAAGTGGACGGCGACGCGCGCGGTGGCGCGGCGATCTCGATGCGCGAAGTAACCGGCGTGCCCATTAAGTATATGGGTACGGGCGAAAAGATCGACGCCTTCGAGCCGTTCCACCCCGACCGTCTCGCTTCGCGTATCCTGGGCATGGGCGACATGCTCTCGCTCATCGAGCGTGCCGAGCAGACCTTCGACCAGCACGAAGCGGAAAAACTGCAAAAGAAGCTGCTTTCCAACGACTTCACGCTTGACGATTTTCTCAAGCAGCTTCAGCAAGTCAAGAAGATGGGCCCTATCGGCCAGATCCTTGACATGCTGCCCGGTGGTGGCCGCCTCAAGCAGCAGATCAACTTCGATAACGAAGATGCCCAGAAGCAGATGAAGCGCGTCGAGGCGATCATCTACTCGATGACACCCTCCGAGCGCCGTAACCCGCGCCTGCTCAACGCAACTCGCAAGCGTCGCGTGGCGGCGGGCAGCGGCACGTCCGTGCAGGACATCAACCAGTTGCTCAAGCAGTTCCGCGAGATGCAGCGGTTGATGAAAACCATCGGCAAAGGCCGGATGCCGAAAATTCCCGGTATGTTTCGTTAACATTGCGGTGTATAATCCCACTGTCGCCGTCTGCCCTGGCAGTCCTTCCCTGCCGCATCCTCTCGCAGCGTAGTGACAGCATGATAGTCAACACTTGCTAGCACAGTAAAGGATAGGTGGACAGGAATGGTTCGTATTCGTTTGCGCCGGGTAGGGCGTAAGAAGCAGCCAAGCTATCGTATCGTGGTCGCTGATTCGCGCAGCCCGCGTGATGGCCGTTACATTGAAGTGATCGGGTTCTACAACCCGCGCACTGAACCTGCGACCATGACCATCAAGGAAGACCGCGCGCTGTACTGGCTTCAGAACGGTGCGCAGCCGAGCGACGCGGTTCGCCGCGTTCTCGACAAGCTCGGAACGCTCGCTCGCCTGGAGCGCGTGAACAAGGGTGAAGCGGTGGACTCGCTGGTTGCTGAGGCTCAGGCCGAAGCTGAATCGCGTGGTACCGTCAGCCCGAAGACCGCGCTGCCGGTTGAACAGTCGGCTGAACCGAAGGCCGAGGCGCCTGCGGAAAGCGCACCTGAAGTTGCAGCGGAAGAAGAAGCTCCGGCGGCTGAGGCTGAATAAGCCCGCACGTCTGGCGCTTCAAGTAAACACAGATGACCGATGCGGACGGCGTTCAAGGTAAAGCCGTCCGCATTGACCTATTTCTCGCATAGGTCTCCGGCCTATTTGCGAGTGTTGTAGCGATTGAGGAAGACACCATGAAAGAACTTGTTGAATATATTGCGAAGTCGCTCGTGGACGATCCCTCACAGGTGCATGTGACCACGGTGGATGACAGCGCGTCCTCGACAGTGCTTGAGCTTCAGGTGGCGCCGGAAGATATGGGCCGCGTGATCGGCAAGAGCGGACGTGTCGCTAACGCGATGCGTATTCTCGTGCGCGTCATGGCGACCAAGCAGGGCAAGCGCGTCACGCTTGATATCGTCTAGCAGCGGTTTGCCGATGGTTTCGCACGAACCCACACACGACGAGCCTCCCTTCCTGCTGTTGGGACGTGTCTTGCGCCCGCATGGTATCCGTGGTGAGCTTCGCGTCGAGGTGCTGACCGCGTACCCGGAGCGCATCATGCCCGAGGATCACGTTTATCTCGGCCTGAACCCGGCGGACCCGGAGTCTGTGGTCGAGTACGAGATCGCCGGGGCGCGCCGCCATAAGCAGTACCTCATTCTCCAGTTGGAAGGCCTTTCCGACCGCGACGAGGCGGAGTTACTGCGCGACCAGTACGTGATGGTGGCGCTGGATGACGCCGTGCCGCTGGAGGAGGATGAGTTTTACCTCTACCAGATCATCGGCCTGCCGGTGTATACCGAAGACGACGAACATCTGGGTGAGGTCGTGGACGTGATCGAAACCGGAGCCAACGACGTTTACGTCGTGCGCGGCCCGCGCGGGGAGATCTTGCTGCCCGCTATTGAAGAGTGCATTCTGGATGTGGACATCGAGGGCAAGCGGGTGACCGTCCGCCTGATGGAAGGACTGCTCGGCGACTGAGACGGGCCGCGCGATGGCCTGAACACAGAGTGGTCGCTGCACCTATGAGCGCGCGCAAATACTGGCTCGGCTTTAATGTAATTAAGGGCATCGGGCCGGTGCGGCTTCGCGCGCTGCAGTCCTATTTTGGCGATCTGGAACCAGCCTGGACCGCCTCCGAACGCGATTTGCTGGCCGCTGGCCTGGATCGCCGCACCATTTCGAGCTTCCTTCAAGCACGTAATTCCATTCAACTCGACCAATTGAGTGACGATCTGGACCGCATCGGCGCGGCAGCGCTGACGCTGGACGACGCCGACTATCCGGCCCTGCTGCGTGAACTTCCCGATGCGCCGCCTGTGCTGTATATTAAGGGTATCGTCCTAGATATGGATCGCTGGGCGGTGGCTTTTGTGGGCACGCGCCGCGCGACTGTGTATGGGCGCGACGTCACGCGTGAGCTGATCGAGCCGCTGGTTCATGCCGGGATCACTATCGTCAGCGGGCTGGCCCTGGGGATCGATGCGGCGGCGCACAAAGCCGCGCTGGATGCGGGCGGGCGCACCCTGGCGGTGCTCGGCTGCGGAATTGATATGGTCTACCCGCCGGAACATCGCCATCTCGCGGCGGAGATTGTCCAGAACGGCGCGCTCGTGACGGAGTTCCCGCCCGGCACGCAGCCGGAAGGTAAGAACTTCCCGGTGCGCAACCGCACGATCAGCGGCCTGTCGTTGGGTGTGGTCGTGGTCGAAGCGCCCGAATCGAGCGGCGCGCTGCTGACGGCGGACATCGCCGCGGAGCAGGGGCGCGATGTGTTCGCGGTGCCCGGCAACATCACTGCACGGACCAGTCGGGGCACGAACCGCCTGATTCAAAGTGGGGCCAAGTTGGTCAATTGCGCCGAAGATATCATGGACGAGCTGAATCTGACGCGCTCGGCGGTGGAAGTCAGCACGACCGTGCGCGAGATCGCCCCGGCAGACGAAACAGAGCAGGCGCTGTTGGCGTACCTGGACAGCGAGCCGGTCCACATTGACGATCTATGCCAGCGCACGGGCCTGCCGATCACACGAGTGAGCAGCGCTCTGGCGCTGATGGAGCTAAAAGGCATGGTGAGCCGCCAGGAGGGCATGTCGTACGTGCGCTCGCGCGGCGGCACACACTACCGCTTGGATTAGCGGAGAACGGGCAGACTGACTATGGATCACTTCTACGCACTCATCATGGCCGGGGGCGGCGGAACGCGCCTGTGGCCGCTCAGCCGCAAGACCCGCCCCAAGCAGGCGCTGCCGCTGGTCGAGGATCGCTCCATGTTCCAGATCTCCGTGGAGCGTCTCGCGCCGCTGATGCCGCCCGAGAACGTCTTTGTGGTAACCGGCAGCGCCTACGTCGAGCAGCTGCACGACAGCACACCGCAGGTCCCGCTGGAAAACTTCGTCGTGGAACCCTTCGGGCGCGACAGCGGTCCGGCGGCGGCGCTTGGCATCGTGCACATACAGCGCCGCGATCCCGACGCGGTGATCGCCATCCTTGCGGCGGACCATCACATCGCGGATGTGCCCAAATTTCTGCGCGTGTTGTCGGCGGCGGGCGATTTGGCGCAGCGCGGCTACATCGCCACGCTGGGGATTTCGCCCTCGTTCCCATCGACAGGCTACGGCTATATCAAGCGCGGTGACTCATTGGGGCAGGTGGGCGAGTTCGATACCTATCTGGCCGAGCGTTTTGCCGAAAAGCCCGATATCCAGACGGCGGTCGAGTTCCTCGAAAGCGGCCTCTATAGCTGGAACAGCGGCATGTTCATCTGTCGCGCGGATACCGTGCTGGCCGAGTTCGAGCGCCAGCGGCCCGCTATGCGCGCGCAAATGGAACAGATCGGGCAGGCGGTCGGCCAGCCTCAGCCCGGCGGGGAGCGCGATGCCGCACACCGACTGACGGGCCTGGTAT
>NZ_DAISHJ010000007.1:18226-53782 GCF_036822615.1 Aggregatilinea sp.
GCCGGGCTATCAGGCCGTTCTGGAACAGGTTTGGCCGGAGATCGAGCGCATCTCCATCGACTACGCCGTGATGGAAGGCGCGCAGAAGATGGCGATCATCCCGGTGGACATGGGCTGGAGCGACATCGGCAGTTGGAAGACTCTGTTCGACGTGCTGACCGGGGATCAGGATGGCAACGTCCTGCGCGGCCCGAATAAGAAACACGTAATGATCGACACCAAAAATACGTTTGTATTTGGCGACCGCATGGTGGTCACCATCGGCGTGGACGATCTGGTGATCGTGGACACGCACGACGTGGTGCTGGTCTGCCACCGCTCGCGGTCGGAAGACGTTCGCAGCGTGGTCAATCTGCTCAAAGAAGATGGCGACGAGACGCACCTTTAGGCGTGCGTCCATGTGACATGGTTGTGATTGCAGCAACGATCGATTTGCAGATGGATGGGGTTGAGTCGCTGAAGGAAAAGCGCAGCATCCTTAAATCGATGATCGCGCGTTTGCACCAGACGTTTAATGTGGGGGTCGCCGAAGTCGATCTGCACGATGTCTGGCAGTCGGCGGCGCTGGGTGTGGCAATCGTCAGCACGGACTCGCGCCATGCGGAATCCGTGCTTGAGGCGGTTCTTGGCTGGATCGAGCGCAACCGCCCTGACGTGGAGATCGTGGATCATACCTTCGAGATCATCCACTATCACCCATAACATCTGCTGTATTGATCCCTAAAGCAAAAACCGGCGCTTTGTAGATGAAAGCGCCGGTTCTGTTTTCTGCTTTTGGTAACGCTCTCAGCTAACCGCTAACGGCTGGCTGCTTTTCGCTATCCCTCAACCACGATCTGAATTGCATTGACTTCGCGCCGCAGGTCCTTCGCCTGTTCCCCATACGTTTCGAGCGCCGTCTTTTGCGCCTTGTAGCGGTCGCTGAGCACGGTTAGTTGGCTGAACACGGGCGAGAGGATCTGCTGGCCGTACTGCAGCATCCGGTTCCGCTCGCGGTTGGTCAGGTCGAGCATACTCTGGTGATAGCTGGCTTGCAGCGCATCGAGCCGCCGTTCCAGCTCGGAGGTCGCGTCGCGCTTGATCTTGCGCCAGTACAACACCGCCGCCGCGCCGCCGCCCAGCAGCAGCACCGGCCCCACCACGAACGTCGCCACGATGGCGCCCGTCGCCGCCGTCACCGCGCCCGGTGCGGCCAGTCCCAGCACGACCGCGATAATCCCACCCAGCGCGAAGGTGAATCCTGCCGAAAAGCCGACGAGGTTGGTGCGGAACGTATTGCGCAGGTTTTCCGCGAGGCTGTCGTTCGTGTACGACTTCAGTTCGGCATCCGCGATGGCGATCGCCTCTTGCAGCGCCGCGCGCTGTTCGGCGTATCCGGTCGCGTCCACCGCGCTGACGTCCTTGTCCATCATCGATTCGAGTTTGGTCAGCCGGTCGAGGATGCTGCGCCAGTAGCGGCGGCTGTTGTCCACCACCGCGTTGACATAGTCCTCGGAAATACGCGTGATCTGCTCCATCGCGTTCCCGACGACCTGCTTCTCGAACTTGTCGCGCATCTCGTCGCGGTCCATCGCTTGCGTGGCGTTCTGAATCGTCAGCGTCTCGCGGATGAACGCCCGCCCGCGTGCTTTCAGTTCCAGAAACACCGTGTCCAGTTCGCGCTTGGACGTGTTTAACTGGTCGTTGAGTGTTCCGGCCTGCTGCTCAAGCTCCTGCCGCAGCGATTGGGCCAGCGCCGTGTCGCTGCTGATCAGGCCGAGGCTCTTGTCCAGATGATCGAGATATTTACGGACCATGCTGTCCGCGAAATCCAACTGGGCCAGCAGCTTTTGTTTGGCGGGTGGCACGCGCTGGAACGTGGTCTTAAGATAGTCGCGCACGGCGTTCATCTCGCCGGGATTGTTGGCGGTGCTGCTGAACAGCCCGCCGCCTGTCCTGCCGCGCAGCGCCTGCTTGGCCGAGATCATGAAGATGTCCGGGCGCAGATCGAGCAGCTCGCGGAGCTGCTGCTGCACGAAGGCCTGAACCTCTTTCTGCTCGCGTTTTTCGAGCAGATCCGCCTGGTTGATGATCACTACGATCTTCTTGCCGTAATCGCGTGCCAGTTCCAGGTAGAGCCGCTCCGTCTCCGCCAGCGCGCGCTTGGCCGAGATCAGGAAGATCACCAGATCGCTGCGGCTGAGGAAGTTCTTGGCGATAGTTTCGTGCTTGCGGAACACCGACCCCGTACCGGGCGTGTCCACGATTACCACGCCGGGGCCGCCGGTGTTCGGATGCGACCATTCGCGCACGATGCCCGGTTCGCGCCACTGCGGCTCCTTGCCCGGCTTGCTCGACCACCGCACCAGCTCGATCGCGTCGGTGGTGGGGGTGATGCCCATCGGCAGCAGTTCGTCGCCCAGCAGCGCGTTGACGAAGGTCGATTTGCCCGCGTTGAACTCGCCCACGACGACCACCAGGAAGAACATATCCTGTAAGTCGATCGCGTTCTGTTGGAGCCGCTTTTTGTCTTCGGCTTCAGAACCGCTGATTTCCGACACCGTGCCTGCGAGATCGCTCAACAGCCGCACTTCTCGCTCGCGGACGCTGGCAATCGGGCCTTCTAAGACAATGTTAGCCATGTTCCCCACTAATCCTTTTATGCGGGCTGCTTCGACTCGGCCAGCCCGGCCAAATCCCGCTGGATGCGTACCAACGTCTGTTGGTGTTTTTCGAGGTCGGTGCGCAGATCCTCGACCAGCTCCGCCTGAGAGTCGATGAGGCGGGTGAACGGCGCGGTGGCGTCGCGCCGAAGCTGGACGCCGTGCGCGATCAGCTCGTCGCTGGCGTGCCGCAGAATGTCAAGATACTGGTCCCGGTCGTCGCGCAGGTGCGATTGGTACGCGCGCCGCAGGAACCATCCCCGCAGCGGCACGAGCGCCATGCCGAGCACCACGAACAGGATGCCCACGCCGAACACCAGCAAAATCGTGGCGATTTCCGGCGTGGCGTTGGAAAACACGCTGATCGCCACGACCAGCACCAGCACGATGGTCAGTACTTCCCACAGGGCCAGCACGATCAGCCAGTTGCGCAGCGTGCGGTCGAGCCGCTTCGTCTCGAAGCGTCCCGCATCCTGGATCAGATCGTCAAGCTGGCCGCTGACGTCGCGCAAGAAGCTGCGCTCGTAGTGCACCGGCGTCTGGATGCGCCCGATCACTTTGTCGCTCAGGGCAGGGGGCAGCTTTTTCACTGCATCCCGCGTGTACGTGACCAGATCGTCGATGTCTTGTAGGTCGCGGCCTTCCAGGCGCGGCCCGAGCTTGTCCACTTCTTTCGGGATCTGGTGCAGCGCCTCGTCAACCTTGTGCTCCTCGAATGCGTTTTCGGCGCGCGTTTGTCCCCGGAACCGGCGGATCAAGCGGCTGATGCCGATCAGTTCGCCCAGCCCGCCGAAGAACAGCGACAGCCCGCGCGAAAAGTGGAACAGATCCGCAATGGCTTCGTCACCGCGTGTGATGGCGTCGTTCCAATTGCCTTCGATGGCCTTCAGCGCTTCATCGACGGTATGCCGCTGTTCGCGGCGGGCTTGCTCGATCTGCGCTTCGATGTTTTCGGTTGTCTTGCGGTGCGTATCGATCACAGCTTGTTGTTCGTTGACGCTGGTGAGCGCGTCGCGCGTCACGTTCTGGCAGATTTGCAGCGGCGTTTCGAGCTTCTGGCGGAATCGCTCGACGTCCACCAGCGTTTCCTTGATGTATTCCTCGATATCCGCGAAGCCGCTTTGATCCCACAGGATTTCGTCGCGCGGCGTTTCTTGCTGTGCCGCCAGCGCTTGCTTGGCCGACACCAGCCAGATCTTCGGCTCGATGCCCAGATGCAGGCGGCTCTGTTCCAGTACGAAATCACGGACCTGTTCGCGCTCGCCCTCGTCCAGCACGTCGATCTGGTTGACCACAATCATCACGCGCTTGCCGTAGGCTTTGAGCTGCTGGAAGTGTTCCAGATTGCTCGCGGAAAGTACCTGTGTAGCTGGCATGACCAGCAGCACCACGTCCGCGCGGTGCAGGAAACGGCGCGTGATATCTTCGTGGCTGCGGAAGATCGATTCCAGGCCGGGCGTATCAACCAGGCTCAGGTTTTCAAGCAGTGGACTTGGATGGAAGATCGTCTCCACATCGCCCGAGCGCGATCGCTGCACGTCCGGGCCGTGGCGCAAGATGGCGATGTGATCCGTCGTGGGGACCGGGCCGACATCCATCACCGGTTCGCCTAGGAGCGCGTTGATGATGCTCGACTTGCCGGAGCTAAAGGGGCCGACCAGCACCATCAGGAACGGGTGATTGGTGTGGAACAGCGCGTCGCGGACCTGTTCCATCTGGCTGTCGGGCAGGTTTTCCACCCGGCCCAGCGTATCCAGCAGCCCGGTGATCTCGTCCAGTTCCTGACGCCGGATGGCTTCGTAACGGCTCAGTAATTTGCCTGCAAGCTGTTCAGACTCCACAGATATCCATCCATTCGCCCACGCAAGCGCGTGGTTCCATTACGCCTCCAGCGCCATGCCGGGCATGTAGTCGCGGAAAATCGAGCCGCCGATAAATTCGCGCAGCAGCGAATTGTCAGGCACGAGGTCGGTATCCATCGGCTTAAGCCAGTTCAGGATCGACAGCAGCCGCCGCGCCTCGATGTAGTACGGCTGGCTCGGTTCCACCTGCAGCAGCAGCGGCTCGGCCAGCGGGCGCAGCACGGCCAGCTCGTACAGCAGCGCCGAGTTGAACATCACGTCCGCGTTTTCCTGATACGGGAAGATGTTCTTCTTTTCGCCGCGCCGCACGCTTTCCCATCGCGTCAGCGTTTGCAGCGCCGAGTAGCCCCGATACGTGGCGTCGCGCACCAGCCGCCGGATCATGCGTACATCGGTCGTCGGCACGCGGTTGTGCCGGTCGATGTTGAGCTGCGTCAGCGCTGAGACGTAAATACGGAACGTCTGCTCCGGCGGGATCGCGGGCACGAGGTTCGGATTCATGCCGTGAATGCCCTCGACGATGATCACGTGCTCGGTCGAAAGCTGAAGCTCCTCGCCGAAGTTCCGCAGCCCGCTGATGAAGTCGAAGTGCGGCATTTTGACGCTTTTTCCCGCGATCAGATCGACCAGCTGCGCGTTGAACAACGGCAGATCGACCGCGCCTAACGACTCGAAGTCGAACTCGCCGTTTTCGTCCAGCGGCGTTTTCAACCGGTCCACGAAATAGCGGTCCATCTCCAGCGTATACGGCTTCAGGCCGTGCGCCATGATCTGTACCGCGAGTCGCTTGGAGAAGGTTGTTTTGCCCGACGACGACGGCCCCGCAATAAGCACCAGCCTCAGCCCGTCATTATGTCGTTCCGCGATCTGCCGCGCGATCTGCGCGATGTGCTGTTCGTGCAATGCCTCGTTGACCAGCACCAGCTCGCGGATGCGCCCGCTTTCGATGGCGCGGTTCAGGTGGCCGATGTCTTCCACGCCCAGCAGGCTCAGCCATTCCTCGGTGCGTTTGAACACCTCGGCCAACTGCGGCGAGCGTACGGTAGGCCGGATGATGGTCGGGCTTTCCCGCCGTGGATATTGGAGCAGGAAGCCGTCTTCTTCCGGCAGCAGGGCGAACAACTGCAAATAGCTGGTGCGCGGAACCATATACCCGTAAAAGTAGTCGATCTGGCCGCGCAGCTCGTAAATCGTCAGGTAATTTTTGCTGCGGAATTCCATCAGGCGCACTTTGTCGTCGTCGCCGCGCTCGCGGAACATTTCGATCGCCTTCGGCAGTTCGATGATGTCGCGCGTGATCGGCTCGTCTGCCGCCACGATTTCGCACATGCGCGCTTCGACCTGTTCCAGTTCTTCGGCGGTCAGCGGTGCGCGTCCGCGCACTTTGCAGAAGAATGCGCCGCTTGGTACGGCGTAGTCGATGAGCACCTGCGAGCCGGGGAACAGTTCGCCCACGGCTACCGTGAGCAGAAATGCCAGCGATCGCCGGTAAATGCGGCTGCCGTCGCCGGAAGCCGTCGTGAGCAGTTGCACGGTGACGTCTCGCTTGATCGGCATGGTTAGCTCGCGCAGCGTCCCGTCCACGATCGCGGCCACCGTCGGCGGGCGGTCTGCGGACCGTTTTTCATAAGCCTGCACGAATGTTTCGAGCGACGTTCCCACCGGGCCTTCTAAAATCGTGTGGTCGGCAAACATCACCTGGACGGTGGTCCGGGGGATGGCTTTATGTATGGTTGTCTGCTGAACTTCCATCTCGATTATTCTCATTCGGTCGTATCGCGCAGCGGCGCGAAAGTCTGGCGGCGCGGACTCCACGCCGCCAGCGATTTTGATAAGAGAAAGAATACTGCGTTTAGGCGTTGGCGTCGAGAGCGATCGCTGCGCCGCTGCGCGGCGGCAGCTTCAACGTCAGTGTCTGGTTATTCACAACCATTTCCTCGACGCTGCCGAAGATGAGGCGCGGCTGGGCCGCTTCGGCCAGCGGCAGGCTTAGCGACTCGCTGCCCAGCGCGGCGTTGAATGCCACCATCGCCCGCTGGTCACCGTAGACTCGTTCGAAGGCGTAGGTTTCGCCTTCGGCTAACACCGTCCGGTACGTGCCGCGACGCAGGGCGACGCTCGATTTGCGCAGCCGGATCACCTCGCGCACGAACGCCAGCAGATCCATGTTCCACTGGTCGCGGCGGTCCCACGGGAACGCGTTGCGCATCCCAGGGTCGTACCCACCGGTCAGCCCGATTTCGTCGCCATAGTACACGGTCGGCGCGCCGGGCATCGTCATCAGGAACAGCATCGCCAGCTTGAAGGCGTCGGTGTCTTCTCCGACCATCGTCAGGAAGCGCGGGGTGTCGTGGCTGCTCAACAGATTGAGCTGCACCTGCGTGATTTCCCAGTCGTACAGATCCAGCGAGGCCTCGATCGCTTCAGCGAACCCGGCGGCGTCGATTGGTTGGAGCGGGGGATAGCCGCCGCCATGCCACAGCGGGGCGATGCTGCGCGAGCCGAAGAACGCGATTGCCGGGCGCGTGAGCACGTAGTTCATGACGGCGTCGAACTGGTCGCCCGACAGCCAGCGCTTCGCTTCGTGCCAGATCTCGCCCACGATGTACGCTTCGGAGTTGGCGGCTTTCACCCGGCGGCGGAACTCCTGCCAGAACGAGTCGTCATCAATCTCGGTGGGCACATCCAGCCGCCACCCGTCGATGCCGAAGTTCGCCCAGTAGACCGCGACGCTCATGATGAACTCGCGCACCTGCGGGTTATTCGTGTTGAACTTGGGCAGCGCGTGCAGCCCGGCCCATACGCCATAGTTCGGCTCTTCATCCAGATTATATGCGTTGAGCGGGTACTCCTTGGTGTGGAACCAATCGATATAGGGCGATTTTTCGCCGCACTCAAGGATGTGGTTGAACTGGAAGAAGCCGCGGCTGGCGTGGTTGAATACCCCGTCGAGTACGACACGAATATTGCGTGCGTGGGCCGCATCCAGCAGGCTGCGCAGCGCTTCATTGCCACCCAGCAGCGGATCGACCTGATAGTAATCGTATGTGTGATACCGGTGATTCGAAGCCGATTGGAAGATCGGCGTAAAGTAGATGGTGTTGATCCCCAGTTCTTCCAGGTAATCCAGGTGCTCAAGCACGCCGATCAGGTCGCCGCCTTTGAATCCGCGCGGGGTCGGTGGCGTGTCCCATGCCTCCAGGTTCGAGGGCTTGATCACACGCTCGCTCTTGGCGAAGCGATCCGGGAAGATCTGGTAAAAAATGGCGTCTTTGGTCCAGTCCGGGGTGATAACAGGTTGTTCCACTCGCTGCTCCCGCTTTTAACGTTGTGTGAGAGTTCGAAAGTTGATCGAAACGTGACTCTATGATGGTAACTACTCTAAACGCGGTCGGCAAGCATGTGACGCACGATGACTGGCGCACATGCGTAACCGGATTTTAGCGTTGAACAGCTAAAAACAGGGGAGGGCGTCACACGGCGGCGCAGTGAGGACCGCGCGGTCAGGCTAGTTTTCTGGCGGCAGGATGAGCAGCGGCGGCGCGGTGGCGCTGGACGGCTCGGTCGCGGCTTCTGTCGCAGATGACTGAGTAGGTGGTACCGCCGTGTTCGCCGGGCGCGGTGTCGCAGATGCCTGTGGGACCGCTGTGTTGGCCGGACGCGGTGTGGCCGTCGGCGGCACTGCCGTGTTGGTCGGTTCGACCGGCGGCTCGGTCGGGACCACAGTCGGCGGGATGCGCGTGTTGGTGGGCGCAGGCGTCGAGCTTGGCGCGGTGGTCGGCGGGACCGGCGTGCTGCTGGGTGCCTGTGTGGTGGGGACGGAAGTCGCCGGGACCGTCGTGTTGGTCGGTGGCACGCTTGTATTGGTCGCGGGCCGCGGCGTAGAGGTGTTGGGCGCGGTAGAGGCGGTTGGCGTGCGCGATGCGCCTGTGGTCGGGGAGGCCATTTCGGTCGGCGGACGTGTCGCTGCCCCGGCCTGCGTGTTTGTTGGCGCGATGGTGCGCGTGATGCCGAGCGTCGGCGTGTTGGTCACCAGCGCGATCGTCGGCGCAGTGGTGAACGCGGGCGTCAGGTTGGTGTCTTCATATACCGGCAAGCTGCCGATGTCCGTAATCCACAGCACCAGATTGCGGCTGATCCACCCGTACCCGCTGCCATAAGAAATCAGTACCCAGTCACCGGACGGATCGATCGCAACCGGATCCACGACCTGTCCCGTCAGGGCCTGCCCGACGGGAAGCCAGCCCTGTCCCGGCCCAGAGCGCACGTAGGCGCGATCCAGCCCGACATTGACCCAGTTGGCGTTTGGTGTGTAAGTGGGGCTTCCTGCCCCCGCTGAGAACGCGTCAGGGGGAATTGGGGTGAAACTGTTGCCGCTCACGACGGGCAGCGCCGCGGTGTTCAGCCGCCAGAAGACGCCGTCACGCTGAATCCAGCCCTGGCCGGACTGGTACGCGATCAGAATCCACTGGCCGTCCTTGCTGCGAGCGATGGGCTGGACCCATGCGCCCAGCGCCAGACCCCCGATCGGGTCGTAGTTATAGCCGGGGCCGCTGCGCACGTTGATGCCGGATCGGGTGTCGACCCAATTGACGTTGGGCGTCGGTGTCGCATTGCTTTGTGCGAGGATCGTATGGCCCAGGTCGCGCCCCAACAGCAGGGCCACTGCGACGAGCGCCGCGACGGCGATCCACGTCAAGCGGTTAGTATATTTCATGACGCCAACAAATCAGGTCAAAGACCTCTATACGACCTTCACAAATAATAGTACCATGTCCGTGTTTTTGCGGCTAGGGGGCTGCAAAATGAGGCAGCGCCTTTTTCGCTCAGAGCGCTGCCTCATTTTGTTAATTATTTGTCATGTTGTGTATAGACTGGCTCTTACTGCGTGAGTAAGAACGCCACCAACCCGTTGATTTCGTCGTCGCTGAATTGCTCGCCATAGTCCTTCGGCATGATGTCGGAGAATCCCTCCACCACGTGCGCGCTCGGGTCCACGATCGACTGGTGGATGTATTCCGCCGCCGTCATCCCCTCGACACGGGTGGCTGCGCGCTCACCCAGGCCGACACGCGCCGGACCGGCTCCATCAGTTTCCCCGTGGCAACCCGTGCAGTTGGCATTGAAGATTTCTTCGCCAAGAGCCGGATCGCCTTCAGCGCTGCCGCTTGCTTCGGCGGTGCCTTCGCTGCCCGCCTCGGCAGTCGCCGCAGACTGTTCCTCGCCGCCGTTTTCTTCGGTTGCGGCGGCTTCTTCCGTTGCTGCGCCGGGCAGCGCCGCGATCAGGGTTGGCGTTTGGCCGGGCGGCAGGGTCGGAATCGGCGTCAGATCTTTAGCGAGGTCGCCGCCGCTACATGCCGCCAGAACCACGGAGAGCGCCGCGATGATCAGGGTGATTACCCACATTCGTTTGGACACAACTGACCTCCGTATGCTACAGCCGGTAGCATGACTAAAATCCATTCAGCGTCCGTCCTGCTGGCTACTCGCTCGTAGCGCCCAGGCTGTGGACGTAATTCACAACATCCCACGTTTCACCCGGCGTCAGGTTCTCGCCGATGGCTGGCATGCGGTTGCGGCCCAGGGTGATCACCAGGAAAATCTCGTCCTCAGACATATCCTGAATACGTGTGTCGGTGAGAGCCGGGATTTCCGGGAGATACTTCTTCAGCGGACCGTCGCCGCCTGCGCCCAAGCCGTGGCACATGGCGCAATTGATATCGAAGAGCATCTGCCCGCGCGTGACGGATTCCTCGCTCGCCTCGATGCGCTCGCTGGCCGGTTGGCCCGCGATGAGCACCGGCCCGTTGATCGGAACCGATCCTTCGGGTTCGGCGCGGCGCGGCCCTTCCTGGTAGCCGATAGCCGGGGACTTATTCATGCCGTCGAGCCACGGGATCTTGACGATACGGTACGTCAGGAGCAGGGGAGTCAGTACGGCGCCCAACGCCAGCACGCCGACCGCGCCCCAGAATGCCAGATGCATCATGCCCGGCGACTTGTACGCTTTGGCGCTTTCGCGGTTGAGGATACGCGCGTGATTCGCCTCGAAGACGTTCACCGCCGCATCCAGCAGCGAGTCGCCCACCTGCGTCTGCACGCCGATGTACCCGTCCGTGATGCGCTCGTCGTAGATCTGCTTGCGCAGTACGGGGAACCGGTTTTGCAGCAGGAAGCTCAAAAACGCCATTACCATCGAGCCGAGCGCTGTGAACTCAAAGTACATGATCGCGGAAGGCGCGAACGGTGTAAGCGGCTGCCCGCCGACATGAATCTCGTACAAATAAGGCGTGATGTAGGTGATGAAGAACGCGATACCCGCGCCGCCCAGCGCTCCAAGCGCGATAAACGGCAGGAACCATTGGCGGGGTGGTGTCAGGCCCAGCATTTTCGGTGTGTACGGGATGTTGGACATGACCGTGATGCGGTTTTCCGGCACGCCAAGCTCACGCAGATCGTGGATCGCGTCGGCGGCGGGGGCCACATCATCGAACAAACCGAGCAGTAAAGTGTCGGCCATGCTCGTCTCCTAGTGCATGTCGGTGTGGGACGTGAACAGGCCACGACCCACGCGGCGCGTGCTCTGGAACGCCTGTCCCTCGTGAACTTCCCACACGGGAATGATCGGGACAACGCGAGTCCAGATGATATACAGGAACGACAGCAGCCCGAACGTCCCGATCGTGATCAGGATCTCAGGCAGGTGCGGCGTGTAGTTCACCCAGTTGAACGGCAGTTCGCTGCGCGACAGGAAGCCCGGCACGATCAGGATGCGTTCCAGATACATCCCGATCTGCACGCCCACGCAGATCACGAACATCGCGGGCAGCGACGTCCGTACGCGGCGCGACCACAGCGTGCCCAGCGGAATCACCACGTTGACTACCAGCATCAGGTAGAACAACGGCGCAAGCTGTCCGGTCAGCATCTTGAGGATGGCTTGCTCAGCGCTCAGGTTGCCGTACCAGGTGACGATCCATTCGTTGAAATAGAAGTAGCCCCAAACGATCGACAAAAGCATCAAGAAAATGCCCAGCGAGTTGAAGTGCTGCTCGCGCAGGAAATATCCCAGCCGCATCGTTTTGCGCAGCACGATCAGTACCATGATCACCGCCGCCACGCCGGAGAACAGCGCGCCCGCGATGAAGAACGGTCCGAAGATGGTGCTGTGCCAGCCGGGCTGTACGGCCATGGCGAAGTCGTAGGACACGATCGTGTGCACCGAGAACATCACCGGGACGATCACATAGCCGAGGATGTTCGCCAGCTTTTCGAGCCGCATCCACTCGCCCAGGCTGCCGCGCCAACCGAGCGCCAGCGCCTTGTAAAGCTGGTGGCGCCAGCCGGTGGTGTGGTCGCGTGCCATTGCCAGATCCGGCAGAAGGGCGGCATACATGAACAGCGTGCTGCCCAGCATATACGCCGTGATCGCTGTCGCGTCCCACAGCAGCGGCGAACGGAAGTTCGGCCACAGCCGCCGCTCGTCCGGGATCGGGAACATGTAGTAGATCTTCCACACGCGCCCGACGTGGATCAGCGGGAACAGCGCCGCCGCCGACAGGCCGAACAGCGTCACCGTTTCTGCTGCGCGCGAAATGGGCCGCCGGAAGTCCATGTGCATCATGCGCAGGGCCGCCGAGATGAACGTGCCCGCATGGCCGATGCCGATGAAGAACACCAGATTGGCGATGTACGGCCCCCACATCACCGAGCGGTTCAGGCCGGTAACGCCCAGGCCGGAGACGATCTGCAAGCCCCACGTACCCAGCAGTAGCGCGACCAGCAGTCCCGTGAAGCCCACTGCCATCCAGAAACCCAATCCGGTGGATTTCATCGCGTTTAGCGCGATGTCGTTGGTTTCCGCTGGCGAATTTGCATCCATCAGCAGGTCTTCCTGGCGGAAGTGCTTAAGCTCGTGCGCGTCTGCCTCGTCTTCAGGGATCGGCTTGTCCCAATAGGGGCGGACTTCGGCTCTACTCTCCAACATGGGTATCCTCACCTTTCAGATAGTAGACCGCAGGTTCCGTGCCCAGGTTTTCCAGCAGCTTGAACTGCCGCTCGGCGGGCAGTCTTTGCGAGACCTGACTTTCGGGATCGTACAGGT
Organism: Aggregatilinea sp.; assembly: GCF_036822615.1. NCBI lineage: Bacteria > Bacillati > Chloroflexota > Anaerolineae > Aggregatilineales > Aggregatilineaceae > Aggregatilinea > Aggregatilinea sp. Next base: position 30,835 of record NZ_DAISHJ010000007.1, read on the forward strand.
CGCCAAAGACCAGCGCGCGCGACGGGCACGCCTGCGCGCACGCGGGCATGACCTCGCCGTCCTGAAGATTGCGGTTCTGGGCGGTGGCGTCGTTTTCGGCGCGGCGGATACGCTGGATGCAGAACGTGCACTTTTCCATCACGCCCGCGCTGCGCACGGTGACGTCGGGATTCAACTGCTCGGTCAGCGGCCCGTCCCATTCCGGCGTCCACCAGTTGAAGAAGCGGACCTTGTAGGGGCAGTTGTTGCCGCAGTAGCGCGTGCCGACGCAGCGGTTGTAGACCTGGACGTTCACGTTCTGTTCGGTGCTGTGATAGGACGCATAGGTCGGGCAGACCGGTTCGCAGGGGGCGTTGCCGCACTGCTGGCAGAACACCGGGATGAAACGTGCCTGTACGTCAGGATATTCGCCTTCCCAGTAGCGTTCGATGCGAATCCAGTGCATACCGCGTCCGCGGATTACTTCGTCTTCACTGGCGATGGGGACATTGTTCTCGGCGTGGCAGGCTACGACGCAGGCGTTGCAGCCGGTGCACTTGTCGAGGTCCACGATCATCGTCCACTTGTGGCCTTGTTCGTTCGTCTCAGCCATAACAGGTTGCTCCTGATAGCGTTAGTGTATTTACCCGGCAAGACTCAGTCGCGGTTCCGGTGATGTTGGCGGACGGATCTAGAACGGAATATGGGCTTCTTCGCTATTGCCGTGAGTGATGGTGCTCTCGAAGAGCGCTAGGGCCTTGTTATCGCCCTGCTTCTCGATCTTCACACGCACGGTGGACCACGCCATGTTGCCGTCGCTGGCAGGCTCGCTGCTGACGAGCTGCACTGGGTTCACGCCGCGATCTTTCGCATAACGGCTGTAAGCTTCGTGCCCTTGGCCGATCGGAATGGCGATCGTATCGGGCCGGATCGCCGGGAACCGGTAGATCGGTGCTTCGATCATGCCGTTGGGCGAAGTCACCTTGACAATGTCGCCGTTCTTCAGATCCAGTTCATCCGCGGTCTTCGGGTTGATTTCCACCCACGTCTGCCATGACACGGTCGTCATGGGGTCGGGGGTGCCCTGCAGCCAGGGCGAGCTTGCGCCGCTGCCATCACCCAGGATCGGTGACAGGAAGAGGTGCAAGAAGTACGGATATTCGCCCTCGTCTCCTGCAAAAGCCGCCGGGCTGGCCTCGACCGGACCGCTCAGCGCGGCTTCGGGCGCTTCTGTCTCTGGCGCTTCAGCAGGCCACCAACCACCGTGTTGCAGGAAGTAGGCCCACTTTACGTCGTCGCCTTCGGCGGGATAGGCTGCTTCGGGGAGTTGTAAAACCATGTCCTTAATAAATGCGACTTCGTCCGTCCAGGGCAGCGCACCCGCCGCGCCGTTGACCGACTTGGCCGCAGTAAGCAGCACGTCCGCCGTGGAAACATTGTCGTACAGCGGCGAGACGACCGGCTGCTGGCTGCTGATCACCGGCAGCCCCCGGAAGCTCGGTACGGTAACGTCGTACCCCCATCCTTCGAGGTAAACGCGATCCGGCAGCAGCAGGTCGGCGTACACTGCCGTATCGTCCACGATGGGCGCGAACGACACGATCAGCCCCACGTTTTCCACCGCTTCGCGGAAGCCCGCCGATGCGGGAAGGTCGAACGCCGGGTTTGCGCCGTGCACCAGCAGGACGTCTACCTCACCGCCTGCCATACGTGTAATAAGGTCCATCGCGTCCGCGTAAGACGACGCGCTCGGTGCGCTCAGTCCATCGACAGGGGAGGGCGGATTAAGTGCGATGCCACCCGATGCGCCCAGGTTGCCTGCAACGACATTCAGCGCGTTGATCGCGTTGATCGCTTGCGCGGCATTGTCGCGCCCGGTGACGGGCGTGCCGGGGATCGCCAGTGGGCGCTCGGTGGTGGCGAATGTCTGCGCCAGGGTGCTCAGCGTCTCGACCGAAAGTTCCGTCTGCGCGGCGATATCTTCAACATTCACGTCACCGGCAAGCTGCCCGGCCAGATCGCGCCGTTCCTGCGAGCCGTCGCTGCCATCGGCGATCAGGCGCAGAATGGCCTGCGCGACCAGCGCTTCCGTACCGGGACGGATGGGGAGCCAGCGGTCGGCCACGGCAGCCGTATTCGACATGCGCGGTTCCAACTGCACGAGGTAGCCGCGCGGCTTGCCGACATTCTTGCTGCGGAAGTCGCCGTATTCCCGGCCATATCCGGCAGTCGAGATCCATGTACCCAGGAACTCTGCGCCGAATGACAGAATTAAATCGGCGTTGCCAATGTCGTAGGTGGGCATCCCGGCCTGACCAAGTGCGCTTTCGCTGCTGTTGGCAAGCTCCGCATAGCCCACGAAGCCCGATTGCAGGTCGTAGCGCACCGGGGCGGGCGCGCCCACGGCCTCCGTCAACCGCGCGAACAGATCCGCGAGATGGCCGGGCGTCGTCGAACCGGTCCATACCGCGACGCGGCTTCCGGCGTTGTTGAGCGCTTCGGAAAGCTGATTGATGCCCTGGTTCCACGGGATCGGTGCATAGTCGCGCGTCGTGCGCCCGTTCTGCCGCGCGGCGGTCTGCACGCGGTCGGGGTTATACAGTACCTGCAATCCGGCCTGCCCGCGAGCGCACAGTGCGCCCCGGTTGACGGGGTGTTCCGGGTTGCCTTCAAGCTTCACCGCGCGCCCGTTGATCACCCGGGCGATGACGCCGCAGCTAGCGGCACATTGGCGGCAGGTGGTGGCAAACCACTTCGGGTTTCCGGCTACATCTTCTTCCGGCGCATGGACGTACGTTTCGATCTTCACCCAGCGTTCGTCGCTGTCGCATCCCGCTAAGATGACGGTCGCCGTACCGGCGGCGCCGATCTTGATGAAATTGCGCCGTGTTAGGTTAGTCATTCGTGCGTCTCCTAGTAATGGCACGTCGCGCAATCAATGAGGCGTTCTTTTTCTTCCTGTTGCATGTGACAGTCCAGGCAGAACCCCATGGTCATATCGGCCACAGGCTCCGCGACGGACATCGTTGCCACATCCCCGTGACACGATCCGCAGTTCACGCCGTTGTTGACATGTGCTGCGTGGTTGAAGTGCACGTAGCTCGGCTGCTCGTTGATGCGCACCCACTCAATCGGTTCCCCATCGTTCCAGTACTGAGTGAGTTTTTGGATTTCCTCCGAATCCGTGGCGATGGATTGGTGGCAGCCCATGCACAACTGAACGCTGGGGATGCTGGCTGACAGCCCGCGCGTGACATCGTTGTGGCAGAACTGGCACTGAACGCCGTTTTGCGCGTGAATCTGGTGATTGAACGCGATCGGCTGGTCTTCCTGGGCGGAAGTCACCGAGCCGGAGAGGAGGAGGACGACAACGAGGACGACTACGAGCGCGACTACCGCGACGGCCCCAATAATAAGGGTGCGTCGTCTAAATAAGAGGGCGGGTAAAACGCGCATGCAGACTTCCTTTCTCAACAATCGATCACGCCCGTGATCGAGTAGAAACGCCTGATCCGCTATACATATTGCAGCATGTTCTGTCGTGCGGCTGACTGGTTAAGAGTAATAAACTGGTTCTGTTGAACATTTGTGACAACATGATCAAATATACACGAGTTTATCCCAGGTTGAAAACCGGAAATTCGCTTTGTTGAGCTTTTGGCACAAAAAAATCTGTTAAACAGGTGATTTCTGACGCTTTTGAATGTGTATGTCATCATGTGATGAAGTGAACATTCTAGGTGTGAGTATATGTTTCTCTCTCAAAAACACAAATTTTGATCATCAAATCCTTTTTAACATGGCAGCTTGCGGCTTGGAGCAAAAAGGCTTCCTGGTATAATCACGAAGCGTGCACCAAACTGGATTTAAAACCGTAGGAGAGCACAGCCTATGCGGATCGTGGTACATGGCGGGCACCCGCTCAACGGCTCCTTCCGCCCATCCGGTAACAGCAACTCTGCGATTGCTCTCGCAGCCGCGGCACTGCTTACTGATGAAACCGTGACGCTGCGTGGCGTGCCAGATACGCTCAGCACCGCCGCGACGTTTGAATCCGCCCGCGCGTTGGGCGTCGAAGTGACGCTGGAAGATGGCGTGTGCCGCTTGCAAGCGGGCGCGCTGCAAACGCGTTTTCTGGCGGAAGAAGTGACGGATGGGCAGGTCAGCGCGATCCTGTTCCTCGCGCCGATCCTGGCGCGGCGCGGCCATGCGCGCATTGAGCTGCCGCCGCCGCTCAGCCGCTATCACCCTCATCTCGCCGCGCTGCGCGATCTTGGCGTCACGATTCAGGCCAGCGGCACGGTGCTCGATTTCCACGTTGAGCCGTGGGACACGCGCGACATCACGCTGCTTCAGGCCAGCGTGACCACTACCGCGCTGGTCTGTATGCTGGCTGCCGCGTTGGGCCGCGATACGATCGTTCGCAATGCCGCTTCGGAGCCGCACGTCCAGGATCTCCAGCAGATGCTCGTGATGATGGGCGCGCAGATCGAAGGCATAGGTTCCAACTTGATCCATATCCGTGGCGATGAGACACTCGGCGGCGCGGACCTGACGCTCTCGCCCGATCACATCGAGATCGCGACCATCGCCTCGATTGGCGCGATCACCCACGGATCGCTGCACATCGAGGATGTGAAGCCGGAACATCTGCGCCTGATCGTGCGCGTACTGGCGCGCCTGGGCGTCAACCTCTACCTCAACAGCTCGACTCTATTTCTACCCGCCCACGATGCCCTGGTCGTGTCGCAGACCGACGAAGAACTCGATGTGCCCATCGAAACCGCGCCATGGCCGGGCTTTCCCTCCGATCTGGTCGCCATGACGACCGTCGTCGCGTCACAGGCGCGTGGGATGACGCTCATCCACGAGAAGCTGTTCAGCAACCGTCTGTTGTTCGTCGATAAGCTGGCTGCGATGGGCGCGCAGATCGTCCTGTGCGACCCGCACCGTGCGCTGATCGTCGGCCCGTCGAAGCTGCGCGGCGGTTACATGGATACGCCCGACGTGCGTACCGGGCTGGCGCTTCTGGGCGCGGCGTTGTGCGCGCAGGGCACGGTCACCATCGACAGCGCCGAGCTGATCGACCGCACGTTTGAGAATGTGGTCAGCAGGCTCGTGGCGCTGGGGGCGCAGATTGAGGTGGTGCAGGCATGAACGCGACACCGCCAGTCAAGACACAGGAAATTGCCGGGCTGCAAACCGGCGTTGCGATTGCGGGCGAAGGCGGCCAGCCGGTGCTCGCGCTGCACGGGTGGGGCGGCAGCGTCCAGAGCTTCTGGCCGGTTGCGCAGCAGTTGGCCCCGCTTGGTTACGAAGTGCATGTGCTCGATCTGCCGGGCTTCGGGCAGACCGCACCGCCGCCGGACGTATGGGGTGTGGCCGATTATGCACGCTTCGTCGCGGCCTACCTCGACGCGGCGGAACTTGGCAGCGTGTACGTGTTGGGCCATTCCTTCGGGGGGCGGATCAGCCTCATTCTCGGTGCGGACTACGCGTCCCGTGTGCGCAAGATGGTGCTGGCCGATGCCGCCGGGCTGCGCACGACGCCGAGTCTGGGCGCTCAGACGCGTACTGCCGTCGCCAAGACGGTGCGCGGGGTTCTGAACCGGGCCGGGCTGGACGGCATGCGCTCGAAGCTCGAAGATCAGTACCGCCAGCGGTACGCCTCCGAGGATTACCGCACGGCGGGCGCGCTGCGCGAGACGTTTATACGCGTCATCGAAGAGGACCTCTCCTCTTTTGCCGAGCGTATCCAGGCTCCTACCGTGCTCATCTGGGGCGACCAGGACGTCGATACCCCGCTGTGGCAGGGCCAGCGCCTCGAACAGCTTATCCCGGATGCAGGCCTGATCGTCTTCCAGGGCGCGGGCCACTTTTCGTACCTGGAGCGCCTGGGCGATTATATTCGCATTGTGAATCACTTCCTCACCGACGGGAGCTAGCTCTCCGTATGGACTCCATTCTCATCATTGTTGCGATCTGGCTGGTAGGAACGCTGCTGCGCGTCTGGCGGCTGGCGCGGTTTTTCCAGCTTGAAGGATACATGACCTCGCGCTATCTGCGCTGGTTGGTGGCGAAGCTGCACCGCGCCGTCATGTGGCGCTCGCTGATCTTCGTGAGCGTCGCGGCGCTGGCCGCCGTGCTGCTCGACGTCACCGGGCAGGACCGTGAAGGGATCTATCTGCTTATATGGAGCGCCGTCGGGATTCTGGCCGTTTGGCCGGAGCCGGTCAAAGAAGTCAAGCAGAAGCTGGCGCTGACCCAACGCGCGATCCGGCTGCTGGCGACGGCGTTTGTGGTGGCGCTGGTGGTGCTGTTGGCCTCGGTTGCTATCGCGCTCAGCGCAATCTCGCTCTCCGATGCGGCGGACTACGGACTGGTCACGGTCGTCGGGCTGATCGTTTACCACCTGTCCGCGCTGGCGCTGCCCCTGGCAAACCAGTTGATGTACCCGGTCGAAGCCAGTTTGCGCCGCATGTTCCGCGAGCGGGCGCGCCGCACCCTCCAGCGTGCCAATCCCACGGTGATCGGCATCACGGGCAGCTATGGCAAGACCAGCACCAAAGAATTTTTGGCGCACATTTTGAATGGACGATACCGCGCGCTGCCTACGCCCAAGAGCTACAATACGTTGATGGGCGTTTGCATCGTGGTCAATAACGAGTTGGCTAAAGGCGAGCCGTACGATTATTTTGTTGTGGAGATGGGCGCATACGTCGAGGGCGAGATCAAAGCGATCTGCGATCTCACGCGACCCAAGATCAGCATCGTGACCGCCGTCGGCCCTCAGCACCTGGAGCGCTTCGGCAGCCTCGAAGCGACGGCGCGCGCCAAATACGAGATCATCCAGGCGCTGCCGCCGGATGGCGTGGGCGTGTTCAACTGGGACGATCCGCTGGTGCGCAGCATGTACGAGCGTGGCTATCCCGAAACGCGCATCGGCGCGACGTGGCAGAACGCGGGCCACGCGACGCACATCCGCGTGCAGGCGTCCAGCATCCGTGAGTCGGCGGACGGCATGGCGTTCGACGTGCTCGATACCCAGACGGGCGAGCAGCGTCCGTTCAGCACGCGCTTGGTCGGTCAGCACAACGTCACCAATATCCTACTGGCGACTGCGGTCGCGCTGCACCTGAATATGTCCCTGGGTGAAATCGCCATGCGCGTGGCGACGCTCGACTCGCCCGAGCACCGTCTTCAGCGCCGTACGTTGCCGGGTGGCATGACCGTCATCGACGACGCCTACAGCGCCAATCCGGTAGGGGCGCGCAGCGCGCTCGACGTGCTTGCCCTCTATAAAAATGGGCGGCGCGTCCTGATTACGCCTGGCATGGTCGAGTTGGGGCCCATCCAGGCGCAGGAAAACCAGAAGCTCGGGCGTTATGCGGCGGGCATCGCCACGGATATTGTGCTGGTTGGCATCGAGCAAACGGAACCGATTCAGCGCGGCGTGCTGGAAGCTGGATTCGATACGGAGCATCTGCATATCTTTGACACACGCGAGGAAGCGATAGCCTGGTTCCAGCAGTCGCTGGGGCCGGGTGATGCGGTCCTGTTTTTAAACGATTTGCCGGACACGTACCTGTAGCCAGGGCGTTGGCGGCAATCCTGATACCCCGGTAAGGACGGAAAGACCATGAGCGCATCAAAACAAACAGTTGGGGTCATCTTCGGTAGTCGCTCGGTGGAGCACGACGTCTCTATCGTGACGGCGCAGCAGGTGATGCAGGCCATGCGGCCCGAAAAGTATGAGGTGGTGCCGATTTACATTTCCCGTGATGGCCGCTGGCTGACCGGGCCGGATCTGCGCACCCTCAAGACCTTCCAGGCGGAAGACATTGCCGAGATGATGGGCATGAAAGAGGCGATCATCTCTCCCAGCACGCCCCATCACGGCCTGATTGTGCCGCCGCTGAGCGGGCGTTTAGGGCGCAACGAGCTGAAGCGCCTCGATGTCGTGTTCCCCGTGCTGCACGGCTCGCACGGCGAAGACGGCACGATTCAGGGCCTGCTTGAGCTGGCCGACGTCCCGTATGTGGGCGCGGGCGTGATGGCGTCGGCGGTCACGCGCGACAAGATTATTTTTAAGGCGCTGATGTCCCATTACGGTTTTTCGGTCGTGGACCACATCGGTTTCACGCGTCAGGACTGGCTGCGCGACGCTGATAAGCTCGTGGCACGCGTTGAGGCGGAGCTGGGCTATCCGGTGTTCGTCAAGCCCGCCACGCTCGGATCGAGCATCGGTGTGGCGAAGGCTGATAACGTCGATGAACTGCGCACTTACGTCAACGTTGCGGCCAACTTCGACCGCCGCCTGCTGGTCGAAAAAGCGATGACCGACGCAATCGAGATCAACTGCGCCGTGATGGGCAACGACGATTACAAGACTGCGCCGCTGGAGCAGCCGGTGACTTGGCAAGAATTCCTCACCTACGAGGAAAAGTACATGCGCGGCGACGCCGGAGCGGGCATGAAGGGTGCCGAACGTAAGATCCCCGCGCCCATTTCCGACGAGCTGACGCAGCGCATCAAGCAGATCGCGCAGGACGCGTTCCGTGCGGTGGACGGGCGTGGCATGGCGCGCGTGGACTTTCTGGTGCGTGAGGCGTCGGGCGAAGTCGTCCTCAACGAAATCAACACCATTCCGGGATCGATGGCCTTCTACTTGTGGCAGGAAGCTGGGATGCCCGCGTCGCAGGTAGTAGACGAACTGCTCCGTCTAGCGGTCGAGGCCCACGCCGAAAAGCGCAAGACGACCTATAACTATAAGACCGGCCTGATCGCACACGCGGCGGCGCGCGGTCTGAAGGGGATGAAGAAATAAATGGCGCGCAGACTCGCCGGGATGAAGGCGCGGCTGCATCCGCTGCTCGATCCCTGGCTCAGCCTGCCCGATCATCGCCGTGCGCGGCGTGCCCTCGCGGATCTATCCGATGGCGAGGTGCACGCCGTTGTTCGTGTTCCCTATTATCCCCAGTTCGCCAGCCCGAACCTGATCCACGCCTACATCCACGAGGGGTATGACGGCACGCACGATCCGCGCTGGCGTGAGTTTGGCGCGGACGATCCGGCGGAGTATGCGTTCTGGGCGCATCGCGTCTGTGCGCTGGCGTGCATCAAAATGGCCGTCGAAGCCTATTATCCCGCCCGCCAGCCGTCGCTGTGGGAACTGGTACAGCGCGGTTTGTCGCACGGCGGTTATACCGTGCGTGACGCCGAAGGGCGGTGGGTCGATCAGGGGTGGACGATGGGCGCGCAGATGGCGCTGGCGGCTGAATATGGCTTGCAGGCGGCGGGGCAGGGCTACGCTTCGCCGCTGTCGATCTGCCGCGCGATCCGTGAGGGTGCGCTCGTGGCGGCTTCGGTCACGCCCGAACTGGGCGAGCGCGATCCGCAGCCGGGGCGCTACGGCGGGCATCTGGTGCTGGTGACGGGCTTCGTGTGGCAGCGTGGACGCCCGGCGGCGTATATCCTGCACAATCCGTCCGGGCGCTATTCTGAGCTGCAGGCCGGGGCGCGGATTCCGGCGGCGCGCTTTAACCGGAGCTTTGCGCACCGCCTGATCGCCTTCCGGCGCGCGAAAGAGTCTACTTCCCCGTGAAGCGGTAGCCGACGCCGTATTCGTTCTGGATGTAGGTCGGATTTTTGGCGTCCGGTTCGATCTTGCGCCGCAGGTGCGAGACGTAAATGCGCGGGTAGTGGTGTTCCGTGTTGTACTCGTATCCCCACACCTGTTCCAGAAGCTGTTGAAAGGTGAGCACCTGGCCCTTGTGACGGATGAACGTCGCCAGCAGTTTGAACTCGGTGGGCGTCAGGCGAATCTCGCTGCCGTTGACCCCCACGCGGCGCGCATCCACATCCACCACGAGGTAATCGTCCGAATAGTTGATACTGCCCTGTGCGCCTTCGTCGGAAAGCTGCGCGCGGCGCATCAGGGCGTTGATGCGTGCGTGAAACTCCAAATTGCGCAGCGGCTTGATCAGGTATTCATCCGCGCCCAGGTTCAGCCCCTCGGCCATCTCCTCTTCGGTGACGGCGTGCGCGGTCATGATCAGGATCGGCACATTGGAAAGTTCGCGGATACGTTGGCACACGGTCATGCCATCCATGCCGGGCAGGGCAACATCCAGCACGACGAGGTTGGGGCGCACCTCGTGGAACAGGCGCAGGCCGTCCAGCCCGTTGGTCGCGGTATAAACCTCGTACCCGTGGCGCTTGAGATCAATCTGCAAGAGCCGGTTCATCTCAACATCGTCTTCTACAACGAGCACTTTGGTTGACATAAGGCATTGAATCCCATCTGAGAGGTGCGTGGCTCATCACGTTACAATTTTACAGGATTTTTGCATTTTCAACAGAGGGCGCTATCAGGCGGCCATAGGGCAGGCGGCGGAGGGTTTCATTGCGGCCCGGATAGGCTTCTGTTATGCTTGGCCCTCACTGAATTGCATGCGAATAGCGGTATTCTGATCTCCCCGGGTGCGCGGCCACAGGCTCCTATGCACAGGCGGGGACTTTTTATGGAGGGGCCTGTTGCGAACCCCACTGTCGGGCAACCGGCGCTTTGTATTTTCGCTGGGCGTGCGGCGAGCCTGGACGGGTATGCGTCTGGCGCATCCGTCCGAACGCTTGTTGGACGCCATTCCCGGCGCGCTGGCGTGGGGCGCGTTGGTGCTGGTGGTGGTCGGAGCCTATTGTGCGCCGATGGCGGTCGTGCTCGGCTCGGCGCTCCTGGCATTTTATTCCGCCGTGCGTTTTTTGCTGGCGGCGGTCGCTAATGCGCGCGGCCTGCGTCTGATCCACCGCTGGGAACGCACGGATTGGACCGCAGAATACGTGCGTCGCGCTGCGCCCGGCAGTCTGCCCCTCGATGCTGTGCATCATGTCGTGATCGTCCCCAACTACGGCGAAAGCGAATCCACCCTGCGCCGCACGCTCGATCATCTCTCGCGGCAGTTCTGCGCATCCACCTCGACGACCGTTGTGCTGGCGATGGAAGGCCAGGAACCGGGCGCTGCCGGAAAAGGCGCGCTGCTCAAGGCGACCTACGAGGCGTGTTTCGCACATTTTCTGGTTGTCGTGCATCCCAAAGGGCTTTCCGGCGAGATGCAGTGCAAGTCCGCCAATCAGGCGTGGGCGCTGCGCAGCGCCGAGCGCACGCTGGTGGGCGAGATGGGCTATTCGCCCGATCACCTGCTCGTGACCTCGATGGACGCCGACACGATCTGGCACCCCCTCACGTTTGAAGCGCTGGCCGTCCTTTTTGCCACCGATCCGCAGCGCCACAAGACCTTCTGGCAGGCGCCCATCCGCTACCATGCGAACGTGTGGCGCATCAACCCGTTGCTGCGGCTAGTGCACGCCTACTCGTCCGCGTGGGAACTGGCCTATCTCTCCGCGCCCTGGTGGCAGGCGCTGCCGATGTCGTCCTATTCGATGAGTCTGCGCCTGCTGTCCAAAACCGGCTATTGGGACACCGCCGTCATCGCGGATGAATGGCACATGTACATCAAGACGTTTTTCCAGCGTCGCGGCGATGTGCGCCTCCAACCCGTGTTCCTGCCGTTTTATGCCAGTGCCACCACCGGCGACACGCTCTGGCAGGCGATCAAGGAACGCTATTTGCAAACGCTCCGCCACGCCTGGGGCGCGAAGGAGATCGGCTATGCGCTCAGCCAGTCGATCGAGCACACGGACGTTTCTGCTGCCACGGGGCTGCGCCTCGTGTTCCGCGTCGCCCACGATAACCTGCTCTCCGGCGTCGGCTGGGTGATCATGGTTCTCGGCGCGCAGATTCCACTCCTGTTTCACCCGGCGGTGATCCAGGCCAATCTCAGGTCGATGCCTTTTATTTTGCTTCAGGTCTCGCTGGCGGTGGTCACGGTGCTGACCGTCGTTTTTTGGGCGATGGATCTGCTTATTCGTCCGCCGCGTTCGGCGCCGTGGACGTGGCGCGAGCGGCTGGTCGAGCTGGCGAGCGTGCCGCTGCTTACCGTCATGTCGATGTTATGTCTCGCGCTGCCGGTTATCCACGCCCAGACGCGCCTGATGTTGGGCCTGCCGCTGCGCTTCCGCGTGGCAGCCAAAGAGTGAGCGTTTGTCAGCTTTGACGAAAACCCGGCGGACGCCCTTCATTTTGTTGACGAATGGGGGCCGCCATGTTACGCTTTGAACAGCATCGGCCCTGTGAGGCATTAACATGACTACCCGTCACTTGATGTGCACGATGATGACTACCGGCACCGGTACCATGATGGTAACCGATCACTGCCGGTTGCTTCGGGCCGAAGGGTAGAACGAACAGTATCACCCCAGACTACCGAAAGCGTGGAGCAAACCGGCCCCACGCTTTTTTGTTTGTCGGGCCGGGTATGAAAGGGGCAGTCGGTGGCTGAAATGCGGCGAGTTCCATTGATCGTTCTGGGCGTCGGGCAGGTCGGCAGCGCATTTCTTGCCCAACTGCTGCATGTGCGCGGACATTTGCAGGCACGTTACGCGGTGGACCTGTGCCCGGTGGCGCTGGCGGATTCCAGCGGGGTGCTGTTCGATGCCAACGGGGTGAGCGATCACGATCTGAAGGTGCTGCTGGCACAGAAGGCGGCCAGGGTGCATCTGGGCGAGCAGCCCGGCGCGTTGGAGGCGATGTACGCGCGCGAGCTGGTGGCCTACGCGGCGGGGCAGGGCGTCGAGGAGGCGATCGTAGTCGATGCGACCGCCGCCGCCGGGATGGAACCCGCGCTGCGACACGCGCTTGAGATCGGCTATGGGGTCGTGTTGGCGAACAAGCGCCCGTTGGCCGGCGCGTGGGAAGACTCGCGGATTTTCTTCGAGCACCCGCGTGCGCAGTTTGAAGCGACGGTCGGCGGTGGCCTGCCCGTGCTGGCGACGCTGCGCGCGATGGTCGATACGGGCGACCGGGTGGAGCGCATTGAAGGCGCGCTGAGCGGCACGCTCGGTTACCTGTGCAGCCGCCTGGAAGATGGCGAGGCGTTTTCGGTGATTGTGGGTGCGGCGAAAGCGCGCGGCTACACCGAGCCGGACCCGCGCGAAGATCTCAGCGGCGTGGACGTCGCGCGCAAGATGCTCATTTTGGGACGCACGGCGGGCTGGTCGCTGGAGTTGGGGAATCTGACGGTCGATCCGCTGTACCCGTCCGCCATGGCGGAGATGAGCGTGGAAGACTTTATGTCTGCGCTGCCCCGGCTCGACTCGGACTTTGCGGCGTATATCGGTGCGCTGGCGGGCGTGCCGCGCTATCTGGCCGAGATTGGGCCGGAAGGCGGGCTGGTCTCCCTGCGGATGGTCGGGGAGCGGCTGGCGGCGCAGTTACGCGGGCGGCTGAATCAGGTCACGTTCTGGACCCAGTTATATCACGACCGGCCCCTGACAATTTCCGGGCCGGGCATTGGACGGGAAAATGCCGCCGCGGCTCTCTTGCGGGACTGTTTGCAGTTGGCACGCACCGCGGCGCAGCGCTGAGACGAGGATCGATGCCTCATATGGACGAAACACTGTCACAGCAAGCTGCTGTTCCCTGGTCGCAGCCGGGGTGGATGGAAGACGTCACCGCGTGGATCATGGCCCGGTTGGGCGAGGTCGGGTTGCTGCCCACCGGCCCCATCGAGCAGCCGCATATCCGTCCCTGGTCGACCGTGCTGCGCGTGCCCACGACGCTTGGGCCGGTCTATTTTAAGGCGACAGCGCCGGTTTTGAGTCACGAACCGGCGGTGACCGTGGCGCTCGCTCGCTGGCGTCCCGACTGTATGCCGGACGTGCTGGCGTCGGATACGGCGCACGGCTGGATGCTGATGTCCGACGCAGGCGCGACGCTGCGCAGCCAGGTCAAATCCGTCGCGGATCTGAGTCACTGGTACGCGCTGCTGCCGCTGTATGCCGATCTTCAGATCGAGATGGCCTCGCGCGTGCCCGAACTGTTGGCGCTGGGAGCGCTGGACCGGCGGCTGTCGGAACTGCCGGGACAGGTCGAGCGGCTGCTGGAAGACACGCCCATGCTGTGCATTGGCGAGCCCGACGGCCTGACGCCCGACCAGTTGCAAACCCTGCGCGACCTGATGCCGCACTATGCGGAACTGTGCGCGGAGCTGGCTTCGTTTGGCCTGCCCGAAACACTACACCACGAAGACTTCCACGACGCCAATATTTTTGCGTCCGATGGGCACTACGTTTTTTTCGATTGGGGCGAAAGCGGTGTGGCGCACCCGTTCTTCAGCCTGTTGGTGACGCTCCGCAGCATCGCGTACCGGCTGGATCTGGCCGACGATGCGCCCGAACTGGATCGTTTGCGGGATGCCTACCTGGAACCGTGGACGCGCTACGCGCCGCACGACGATCTGGTGCGGGCATGTAGTCTGGCAACTCGTCTTGCCATGCCTGCACGGGCACTGACTTGGCACCGCGTCCTGTCCGTGTTGAGCGCAGAGGATCGCCAAGAAGATGCTGATGCGGTCCCTGGATGGCTGCTCGAATTTTTGGATGCACAGGCGCGCGCCGAAGGGTAACCCGGCGCTCGCTTTTTATTTTGCGCGCGGTCATGGCCGCAGGTCGTGACGCCCGCTTGTGATGAACGCGATGAATCTGGCACAGACCGCGAGCCTGTTGCTGGCCCGCAGGAGGATACAATGGCGCGGATTACAATGAAGTTTGGTGGAACCTCCGTGGGCAGCCCGGAGGCCATCGCCCAGGTGGCGGAAATTGTGAAGGATGCGGTCGATCAACAGCACGAGGTGCTGGTGGTCTGCTCGGCTATGAGCGGCGTCACGAATCTGCTCACGGAGGGGGCCAATACTGCCGCGGCGGGCAACCCGACCCGCTATCAGGCGATTGCGACCCAACTGCGTGAGAAGCACTCCAACGCCATCCGGCAGCTTTTGCCCTCGGATGTGGAGCGCATCTCGATCCGTGACGAGGTCGATTCGCTGATCGACGAGTTTGAGACCTTATGTTATGGGATCTACGTGCTGCGCGAGGCGTCGGCCCGCGTGATGGACAAGGTGACGTCGCTGGGCGAGCGCATGTCGATGCCGATCATCTCGGCAGCGCTGCGCCATCTTGGCGTATCGAGCACGACCATCAGCGCGAGCTATCTCATCGTGACCGACAGCCAGTTCCAGAACGCGGGCGTGTTGTTTGAGGAAACGGAGCGCCGCGTGCGCCGCGAGTTGGCGCCGGTGCTGGCGCAGCGCATCGTGCCGGTGGTGACTGGTTTCCTGGGCGCGACCCGTGACGGCGTGATCACGACGTTGGGGCGCGGTGGCAGCGACTATAGCGCCGCTATCCTGGGGGCATACGTGGACAGCGACGAGGTGTGGATCTGGACCGATGTGGACGGCGTCATGACGACCGATCCGCGCGTCGCGCCCGATGCGCAGGTGCTGCCTGTGCTGTCCTACGGCGAAGTTGCCGAGATGGCGTATTTCGGCGCGAAGGTGCTGCATCCCAAGACGGTGCAGCCGCTCGTGGACCGTAACATCCCGATCCGCGTCAAGAACACGTTCAACGCGGCCTTCGATGGCACGCTGCTCACGCACGAGGAGCACATCACGCCCAGTACGGTCAAAGCCGTGACCGCCATCCGCGACGTGAGCATGATCACCGTCGCCGGGCGTGGCATGGTAGGCGTGCCGGGTATTGCCGCCCGTACGTTTGCGGCGGTTGCCAAGCAGAACGCCAACGTATTGATGATC
Organism: Aggregatilinea sp.; assembly: GCF_036822615.1. Lineage (NCBI taxonomy): Bacteria > Bacillati > Chloroflexota > Anaerolineae > Aggregatilineales > Aggregatilineaceae > Aggregatilinea > Aggregatilinea sp. Next base: position 46,521 of record NZ_DAISHJ010000007.1, read on the forward strand.
TCGCAGTCATCCAGTGAGCAAAGCATCTGTTTTATCGTGCCGGAAAACAAGAGCGGCGCTGTCGTTGAGTCGATCCAGGACGAGCTGGCGCACGAATATGGCCGCCAGGATATTCAGCGCACCTGGGCCGACGATGATGTCGAAATCGTGACAGTCGTGGGAGCGGGAATGCGTGCGACGCCCGGCGTGGCCGCGCGCGTCTTCGGGGCGCTCAAAGAGGCGAGCGTCAACGTCCTGGCGATTGCGCACGGCGCGAGCGACTACAGCCTGTCGATCGTGGTGCGCGCGGCGGACACGGAAAAAGCGGTGCAGAGCATTCACCGCCTCGTGGTGCTCAATGGCATCAGCAACGGTCACGCGCCCGAAGCGCTCAAGAGCGCGGTGTCCTAGCTCGTCACGTTCAGAGTTGAGGGCGTTTCGTAGGGCGGTGCTTGCATCGCCCTTTTTTGCGGAGTGAAGTGTTGGGGGATATTTACCTATAGCGTTCGGGTAGAAATTGGGGTTTGAGAAAAGAAAAGCGGCGACCGCTACCGGGTCGCCGCTTTGTGATCCTGCCACAGCCGGTCGAGGTAAGTCCCGACCAGATCGGACATCTTTTCGACTTCGACCAAAAACGAGTCGTGGCCGAACGGCGCGTGCACGTGATGGTACTCCACGCTGCGACCGAGGGCCGTTAGCGTTTGCACCAACTCCTGCGATTGGTGCGCGGGGTAGAGCCAGTCGCTCGAAAATGTGATCACCTGGAACTTTGCTTTGACGCGCTCCAATGCGGCGCGCAGCGAGCCGTAATCGGCGGCGATGTCGAAATAGTCGATGGCCTTGGTGATGTAGAGGTAGCTGTTGGCGTCGAAACGGTTGACGAACTGCTCGCCCTGGTGCTCCAAATAGCTCTCGACGGCGAATTCGGGCGTATCGAACGTGTATGGGATCTCGTCCGCGCTTTGCAGCCGCCGTCCGAATTTCTGCTCCAGGGACGCTTCGCTCATATAGGTAATGTGCGCCAACATGCGCGCGACGCTCAGGCCGCCTGCCGGGGCGGGGCCACCATAATAATCGCCGTGGTTCCAGTTCGCGTCCGCGTAAATGGCCTGTCTGCCCGACTCGTTGAACGCGATGTGCTGCGCCGAGGATCGCGGGGTACTCGCCATGAACAGCACCGCACCGACGCGCTCCGGGTATGCCACCGCCCATTGCAGCGCCTGCATGCCGCCCATGCTGCCGCCGCCCGTCGCGAACAGCTTTTCGATGCCCAGATGATCCAGCAAATGCCGCTGCGCCTCGACCATATCCGGCACAGTGACGTGCGGGAAGCGCAGGGCGTAGGGTTTGCCGTCCGGCGCAGTGGACGACGGCCCGGTGCTGCCCTGGCAGCCGCCGATCACGTTCGAGCAGATCACGAAGAAGCGGTTGGTGTCGAACATCTTACCGGGGCCCACCGCCTCATCCCACCAGCCCGGCTTTTCGCTGGCCTGCGACGTGTGATAGCCCGCGACATGTGCGTCACCGGACAGCGCATGGCAAATCAGGATCGCGTTGCTGTGGCTGGCGTTGAGCGTGCCGTACGTCTCGTAAGCGAGCGTGAAGCCTTCAAGTGTTTCGCCGCTGCGCAGGTGCAGCGGCGTATCGAACTGGGCGTATTGGCGCTTGACGATCCCCACGGAACCGGGCCGCGAGCGCCGGTAAGTCGGCTGCGGCCTGGGGTGGCTGATCGTCTTGCGCGTGGTAGTCGAGTCAGTTGTCATGACCATGATTGGTGCTGCTGCCTTTACCGGGTTCAAAGCTCGCCGGGGGCGTGCGCACGCCCCCGGGAGAATAGACTCTTGGAATGGTTTACGGAACTGCGACCGGCTTGACGCCTTGCGCCACCGTGAGCGCCTGATCCAGGTCCCACAGGATGTCGTTGATGTCCTCAATGCCGACCGCCAGCCGCACGTAGTCGTCGGTCACGCCAGACGCGACCTGTTCCTCGGGGCTGAGCTGTTGGTGCGTGGTAGTCGCGGGGTGGATCGCCAGCGAGCGGGTGTCGCCCACATTCGCCAGATGCGAGAACAGCTTGAGGCTGTCGATGAACTTGCGTCCACCTTCACGCCCGCCCTTGATGCCAAAGCCGAGCACTGCGCCTGCGCCCTTGGGCAGATATTTCTTGGCGCGCTCGTAGCTTTCGTGGCTGGGCAGGCCGGGGTAGTTGACCCACGACACCGCCGGATGCCGTTCCAGGTATTCCGCGACGGCTTGCGCATTTTCGACGTGACGCTGCACGCGCAAGGCGAGTGTTTCCAGCCCGATGATGTTCAGGAAGCTGTTAAACGGGGCCTGGCTGCCGCCCAAGTCGCGCAGGCCGACCACGCGCGCCCGCCCGATAAAGGCCGCCGGGCCAAGCACGTCAGCCAGCACCGCACCGTGATAGGCCGGTTCCGGTTCCACGATGCCGTCGTGGCGTCCGCTGGCCTTCCAGTCGAACTTGCCGCTGTCCACGATCACGCCGCCGATGCTCAGGCCGTGCCCACCGATCCACTTGGTCGTCGAGTGCACCACGATATCCACGCCATGCTCGAACGGGCGGCACAGGTACGGCGTGGCGAAGGTGTTATCGACCACCACCGGGATGCCGTGTGCGTGCGCGACCGCCGTGATGCCCTCGAAGTCGGGGATTTGCAGCTTCGGGTTGCCGATCGTTTCCAGGTAAATCAGCTTGGTCTTATCGTTGATCAGCCGCTCGAATGCTTCGGGGGTGTTTTCCTCCACGAAGTGCGTCGTGATACCCGCGCGCTTGAGCGTATACGCCAGCAGGGTGTACGTGCCACCGTACAGTGCGCTGGTTGCGATCACTTCGTCGCCGCTGTTCGCCAGGGTGAGCACGGTCAGCGTTTCCGCGAACTGGCCCGACGCCGTCGCCAGCGCCCCGATGCCGCCTTCCAGCGCCGCAATGCGTTCCTCGAACACGGCGTTGGTCGGGTTCATGATGCGGGTGTAGATGTTGCCCGGTTCTTGCAGCGCGAACAGCGCCGCCGCGTGATCCGTGTCGCGGAATTGGTACGATGTGGTTTGGTAAATCGGGACGGCGCGGGCGCCTGTGGTCGGGTCTGGGGAGTAACCCGCGTGCAGAGCCTTGCTGTTGAACTTCAGGGTGTGTTCGGTGTGACCATTAGTGCCTGACATGTTCGTGCCTCCTTAGGGCGGTTGATGGGTCGATTAGCAGCGGTGAACCCCATTTCCCCGAGGAAACAACAAAAAAGTCCTTCCCCGGAGAGAGAAGGACTTGAACATAGCGATATCTGCCAGTCCCCTCTCATCTTCCAGAAGATTCTGCCGGAATTGGCACCACTTTCGGAATCCGAATGGTTGCCGCGGTTTCAAAGGGCCGGTCCCTCCACCGCTCTGGATAAAAGGGTATGCTGCTATTCAATTGGTAACTGGGAGACAGATTATCATGGCCTAAAAGATTTGTCAACAGGGTTCTGAAAAATTCATCCAAAAATGGTTCGGGGACATTATGAGGTGAAAAGTCGTTCCAAAACGGGCTAAATTGATCGCAAAGTGGGCATTTTACCGAAAACCGCCGCGCCTTCAGGCCGGATTTGATATCCCCTGTGATGGGGCCGGAGTCTATTTGGCGGAAAGCGCCGATGGTCGGCGGGTGGTGAGTATGGTAACGTTGTGCCACTGTGAAAGCATCCCGTGATCAGAGGTGAACCTATGGCAAGCAGGCAGAAACAGATCAACGTTGCCGTGCTGGGAGCAACCGGCGCGGTCGGCCAGCGCTTCATTCAACTGCTTGAAGGGCATCCCTGGTTCCGCGTGACTGAGCTGATTGCAAGCGAGCGCAGCGCGGGGCAGCGGTACGGCCAGGCGACTCGCTGGGTGCTGTCCGGCAATCCGCCCTCCCACATCGCGGACTGCGAGGTGCTTCCGCTGGATGCGGATGTGCAGTCGCCCATTGTGTTTTCGGCGCTGCCCAGCGACATCGCCAAGACCGTCGAATGGCGGCTGGCGGAGCAGGGTCACATGATTTGCTCCAACGCCAGCGCCTATCGGATGCAGGAAGACGTGCCGATCCTGTTGCCCGAAGCCAACGCCGAGCACGCCGCGCTGATCGGCGTGCAGCGCCGCAAGTACGGCTGGAGCACGGGCGGTGTGGCGACCAACTCGAACTGTACGACGGCCCCGGTCGTGATGGCGTTCGCGCCGCTGCGCCAGTTTGGGATCGAAGCCGCGCAAGTCGTCAGTATGCAGGCGATCAGCGGCGCGGGCTATCCCGGCGTTTCCGCTTTGGACATCACCGAGAACGTCGTCCCCTACATTGGCGGCGAAGAGGGTAAGGTCGAGACGGAGCCGCGTAAGATGCTTGGCGCGCTCGACGGCGAGCAGATTCAATGGCTGGACTGCGTGATGAGCGCGACCTGCACGCGCGTCCCGGTGATTGATGGGCACCTCGTGGCGGTGTCGGTGCGCTTCGTGGAGGACGTGACCGAGGCGCAGATCCTGGAGGCGTGGCAGTCGTTCCGTGGGCCCGATCCGGTTCCCGGTCTGCCGACCGCGCCGGAACAGCCGGTAGTGGTGCGCTCCGAGCAGGATCGTCCCCAGCCGCGCCGGGACCGCGACACGGGCGGCGGCATGGCGACCGTGGTGGGCCGCCTGCGCCCCGATCCGGTGATCGGCGGCTGGAAGTTCCTCGCCATTGCCCACAACACCATTCGCGGCGCGGCAGGTTGCTCGATTTTGAACGCCGAGCTGCTGGCGGAGACCGGCTATCTGGAATAGGCAGATCTCGAAGGATATGGGCTATGCCGTACAGGGCGTCTCAGAGCAGATCAACCCACGCCGGGCTGTCTAATCTGCGCCACAGGTCCGGCAGGGTGTCGAGCCTGACCGAAAACAGGTGCGCGGGGCAGTGACAGTCGGAGGCGCCAAACCGCGGAACCGGCACGCCGCTGCCGGGAAAGGCGCGGATCGTCTCCGCCCACGTGCATTCGAGCCGTTCAGGGCTGGTGCGCCACCACAGGCTGCGCACCGGAATCGCGCTCGTCAGCGCGTCGATGTGCCAGTGCTGCGGCTTGTCGGGGTGCAGGTGGCGGTTGACCCGTGCATGCAGTCCGCCGGGGCCGTGCGCGCTGCCCACGTAGGCGACCCAACCGGGCGCGAGGGTGGAGGCTCCCAGCGTGCGGATGGACAGTTTGATCGATGTTTCCAGCCGCATGAATAGAACGTACGTTCCCGGCTGGCGCGGCAGGTCAAACGAGTGATGGATCACGGTTAATCGTTTCGCAGAGACAGGTTGCGACACGCGGCGCGCGTGGTATGATCACGATCATAACGCGGTACGTGCTGGTTGTCTCACCGATTGGTGATAAACGACCATGGCTCTCGTCGCAGCTATGCGCGATCATTCCAGGTGAAAGATTTGCGCATAAACTTTGGCTTCGATTTAGACACGAAAGAGAGTTTTCCCATGGCAACACTCGCAGTCAATAAGATCGAGGAGCTGCTCGGCGCGGACGCTGAGTACCTGCTCGGCCACACCTGCACCACCATCTCGAAGGACATGATCCACGTCCCCAGCCCCACCTTCGTCGATGACGTCTTTGGCCCGTCGGATCGTTCCGTCGCGGTTCTGCGCAGCCTCCAGCAGTTGTTCGATCATGGCCGTCTGGCCGGGACCGGCTACTTGTCGATCCTGCCCGTGGACCAGGGCATCGAGCACACGGCGGGCGCGTCGTTTGCTCCGAATCCCATCTACTTCGACGCCGAAAACATCGTCAAGCTGGCGATCGAAGGCGGCTGCAACGCCGTTGCGTCGACCCTGGGCGTGCTCGGCATCGTTGCGCGCAAGTACGCGCACAAGATCCCGTTTGTGCTCAAGTTCAACCACAACGAACTGCTGACCTACCCGAACAAGTACGATCAGGTCTTCTTCGCCAACATCAAGCAGGCCTACGATATGGGCGCGGTGGCCGTTGGCGCGACGATCTACTTCGGTTCGCCGGAGTCCAGCCGCCAGATCACCGAAGTCAGCGAAGCCTTCAAGGTGGCGCACGACCTCGGCATGGCGACCATCCTGTGGTGCTACACCCGTAACGACAACTTCAAGAAGGACGGCACGGATTACCACACCGCGACCGACCTCAGCAGCCAGGCGATCCACCTCGGCGCGACCATCGAAGCTGACATCGTGAAGCAGAAACTGCCCGAGACCAACAAGGGCGGCTTCAAGGACCTGAAGTTCGGCAAGTACAACGAGAAGATGTACACCGAACTCAGCTCCGATCACCCGATCGACATGACCCGCTTCCAGGTCGCCAACGCCTACATGGGCCGCGTTGGCCTGATCAACAGCGGTGGGCCTTCGGGCAAGGACGACCTCGCGCAGGCGGTCCGCACTGCGGTCATCAACAAGCGCGCGGGCGGTATGGGCCTGATCAGCGGTCGTAAGGCGTTCCAGCGTCCGATGAGCGAAGGCGTTGAGATCCTGAACGCGATCCAGGATGTGTACCTCAGCCCGGACGTGACCATCGCCTAAGCGCGCCGCGCTCGGGTTGTTTTATCTGAATTCTGGCGCAGGGGCAGCCGCAACGCTGCCTCTGCTCGTTTAAAGGGACGGTGAGTGTGGCAGGCGAGTTTTCGGTGAATCTGGAAGGGCGGGTGGCCCTGGTGACCGGCGCGGGCGAAGGCGTGGGGGAGGCGGTCGCGCTGGCGCTGGCACGCGCGGGCGCAGCCGTCTACGTGAACGACATCAACCCCGCGCGCACCGATGCGGTCATAGACGCGATTCGGGCGGCAGGTGGGCGCGCCGCAGGCCGGTCGGCGGATATCTCGAACCGCTTCCAGGTGGCGACAACGATCGAGCACCTGCGCGACGAGTTCGGCGGGCTGCACATTCTGGTGAATGCAGCGGGCGTCGAAAAGCGTGCCTCGCTGCTGACCGTGGACGAATACGACTGGCGGCGCGTGCTGGAAGTAAACCTGAACGCGGCATTCTTTTGCACGCAGCTGGCCGGGCGCGTCATGGCGGACGAGGGCGGCGGCGTGATCGTCAACGTGGCGAGCACGGCAGGCTATGCGCTGCCGCGCCCTGACAGCGCGCCGTACGTCACCAGCAAGGCCGCGTTGATCGGCTTCACGCGCGAGGCAGCGCGCGATCTGGCCGCGAAGAATGTCCGTGTGAACGCGGTGTGTCCAGCCAACATCGCCCCCGGCGAGGAACCGGTCGATCCAACGCGCGTGCCCCAGGGCCGCACCGGGCTGCCGGGCGAGGTGGCGAGCGT
>NZ_DAISHJ010000007.1:53800-111812 GCF_036822615.1 Aggregatilinea sp.
GCCAGTCGATCGTCGTTGATGGCGGCGAGTGCATGTCATAACAGGGCAGAGCCGCCGGGAATTGTGGCGGCGGCGGAGTGTCCTGTAGAATACCCTTGGCAGGGTCTGGAATAGGGGGATGTGGCAGCGTGATAGTGAGGTCTAATGGCACGATCGCAGATTAAAATTATCGTAGACGATCGCGTGCGGCTGCTTTCGGCAGCGCTCGCTGCGACGAATTGGCCTGCGGATGAGCAGGCTGTGCACCGCCACCGAGCACATCTGCATGCCCGGCAAACAGGGGAGTGGGCCAAGCCCTACGCCGGACACCGTGCCGTCCGGCAGCTTGAAGCGCTGCTCGCAGAAGGGTACACGCTGGACGATTTGTACGGCTACGTCCTCGACCTGAGCTACCCCGACCTTGAGCCGCAGATCGTCTATCCGGCGTCATTCAACGGCTGGAGCGAGGCTCTGCTCGATTTCGCGCTGACGTCGGATCTCACCGGGTGGTGGGCCGCGAACGAAGTGCCCTGGCAGGCTGCGTGCGAGCAGGCGGAACAGGTCATCGGGCGGACGTCGGTTGCGGCGCTGTTGGACGCTTTCTGCGGGACCGTCCCACAGCATTTGTGCTTCATGCCGAACGTTTCTTATCCAAGCGAGCGGCAGATCGGCGTGCTCACGGGGGATACCCTGCTGTGTGTCGTGCCGCCGCCGGTCGCCTGGGGCGACAACGAGCCGTGGCCGTTTGATGACGACGCCGTGTACGTGCTGCGCTGCGCGTTCTCCGAGTACGCCCGCGTGCTGATGATGCACTCCATCCGTGACGCTCGGCTGAACAACGGCCAGCCGGTTGTCTGGGATGACATGCAGCTGCGGCTGTTCGTGGCGGGCGCGGTGGCCGTATTTCTCGATCAGGCGGTCAGCCCGCGCGAAGCTGGAGCCTACGTGCTTATGGAGCGCCGGGTAAATGGGCTGACGGCGCTCCCGCAGGTGGTCGAACAGCTCAAGCATTATCTGGCTGAGCGCGAAGCGGGGCACTACCGGCACTTTTTGGAGTACCTGCCGCGTTTTTCAGCGTTTGTCGAAGGTGTTACCAATAGGGCAGGCTCGTCCGGTACATCTTAAGCCGCGCGATGTGCGCTGTGAGGAGGGAACCGCGATGGATGAACAGGTTGTCCTGGTAGAACGCCCCGCCGACGGGGTTGGGTTGGTCCGGCTGAACAGGCCGCGCGCGCTGAATGCGCTCAACGGGCCGCTCATGTATGCGCTGATGGACGCACTCGACGCAATGGACCGCGATCCCGCGATCCGCTGTATGGTGATCACGGGTAGCGACCGCGCGTTTGCTGCCGGGGCCGATATCAGCGAGATGGCCCAGGCGACACCCGCCGAGATGGTCGAGATGGCCTTTATCGCCCGGTGGGAGCGCCTGCGCGCGATTCGCAAGCCCGTGATCGCGGCAGTGAGCGGTTTCGCGCTGGGCGGTGGCTGCGAGTTGGCATTGGCCTGTGACCTGATCGTCGCTTCCGACACGGCGGTTTTCGGCCAGCCTGAGATCAACCTGGGCGTGATTCCCGGCGCAGGTGGCACACAGCGGTTGGCGCGCACGATCGGCAAGGCGCTGACGATGGAAATGGTGCTCAACGATCGCCGCCTGACTGCCGCTGAAGCCGAGCGTTTTGGTCTGGTCAACCGTGTGGTCCCGCTCGCGGACTACCTCGATACCGCGATCACGATGGCGGCCCAGATCGCGGCGCGCGCCCCTGTCGCGGCGCAGGCGGCGAAGGACGCGGTGAACGTGGCCCTCGAAACGTCTCTCACGGCTGGATTGGCCTACGAGCGCAACCAGTTTTACGCGCTTTTTTCCACCCAGGACCAGAAGGAAGGCATGACCGCGTTCCTAGAAAAGCGTTCCCCCACCTGGAAAGGGAAATGATGCGCTCGCCCGCTGTGAGGGATCGCTGTGCCTGAACCGGACCGCATCCTCCTTCTGTGCACGGCGCACCTTCAAGCTGACTTTGATCGCTTCGCACGCCTCGGCACGCTGCTCCGTCGTGAGCGGCAGGCTGCGGCAGGTGCACCCGTATTCGTGCTGGATCTGGGCGACAGCGGTGCAGATGGCGTATGGCTCTGTCAGGCGACGGAAGGCCGCGCGCCGTTCGTCGTGTTGGACGCAGTGGGTTACGATCTGGCAGTGACGGGTAAGCTGGAAGGGAACGATCTCACGCCAGAGGCGCTGGAGATGCTGCGCGACACCGTGGCAATGACCCTGCTGCCGTGGCAGGCATCGGCGCGGCTGGCACGTGGCGATGTGGCATTCGAAGTCACAACAGGCGGCGGCGAGCGCAGCCCATTTGTGCGCCTGGATCTCGATCGCGCCACCGTGCCGGAACAGGGTTCGCCGCTGTCTGAGATTGGCGATGTGCCGCCGAGATCGCTGTTGCGTCTGGTGGTCGCATGGCCTGAGTGGCAGGGCAGAGACGTGGCGCTGCTTGACATCGACGCCGCGGCGCCCGATCCGGTGGTGCAGGCCGCCATTGATTTCGTGATGAGCGAAGCTCGTGCCTATGCGCAGCGCAAGGGGGAATCTCATGATTCAGGCTGATCTGGTACAGCGGTTGGACGACTTTTTCGACACGGCGGCGTACGACGAGCGTGGCCTGTGGACCGGCTTGTTGTCGCCCTCCGACGTGCAGATCTACGAAGCATTTGCTGAAACGGAGTTTCTTGAAGGTCCCTGGAACGGCCTGATGCTGGACAGCACCCAGGAGATCGACCGCGTGTACCTGTGCGTGTTCCCCGACGAGCAGGTGCTCGATGTCGTGCTGGCCACGGAACTGGAACGCGCCGCCCCGGGATCGCTCATCTTCGCCCACTATCCCGCCGATCTCGAAGAATCGGGGCGTGGATTTGTCGGCGTGCAGGAAGCCCAGATGGAAGCTCTGCGCGAGCACAACATCAGCTACTACTGCTGTCACGCCCCGCTGGACTGCCATCCTGAGATCAGTACGGTCGCGGCGCTGGCGAAGGCGCTCAAGCTGTCCGATATGGAACCGTTCGCGCCCGATGGAGGGCAGGTGCGTGGGCTGCACGGCAGGCTGCGTGATGCGGATTTTCCGGCGCTGGCGGAGCGTGTGGCCGAGGTCACGGAGCTGCCCGCGCTGCATTACAGCCAGGTGCGGTTTAACGCGATGCCGGTCGAGCGTGTCGCGGTGATTCCCGGCAGTGGCGAGCGCGCCGATTATCTGTCGTCCGTGCGGGATCTGGGCTGCGATACGTACATCACCGGGAGCTGGTGGCCGCGCGGAAATACGCCTGATGTGGCATCGCGCCAGTCCGACTTGCGCGAGCTGGTGCCTTCACTGCCGATGAACCTGTTGGGGACGTCGCTGTACGCCAGTGAAATGGTGGTCCTGCGCGACCAGATGCCGGCCTGGTTCCGCAACGCTGGAATTGAGGCGCGCTTCGTCCGCCAGTCGGACCCCTGGCGCTGATCTGCCTCGCCTCCCTGCGACAAAAAGAGCGGGTTCGCGCCCGCTCTTGAATATCACAAAATCTGTTTCTCTCCCGCTTGTTCGGGGCCCCGTTTTTCCCTCCGGCTTACCCCTTCAGCCCGGTCGTGGCGATGCCCTCCGTGAACTGGCGCTGCGCGATGAAGTAGATCACCAGCACCGGTACCAGCGTGATTACCGACGCGGCCATCAGCAGATGCAGATTGGCCCCCGCTTCCGAGGTGAACGCATACAGCCCGTAGGAGATGGGCCGCCACCTGTCGGAGAACGTCACCAGCAGCGGCCATTCCAGCGCGTTCCACGTGCCGATGAAGGTGAAGATCACCGTGGTCACGATGGCCGCGCGCGAAATGGGCACGACGATTTGCAGCAGGAACCGGAAGTGTCCTGCGCCGTCGATGCGCGCGGCATCCCAGAGTTCTTCGGGAATTTGCAGGAAGAACTGCCTCAACAGGAAGATGCTGAACGTGCTGGCGAGGAACGGCACGACCAGCGCGGGCCAGTTATCCATCCACGGCCAGGAGATCGGCCCGTCCACGGTCAGCGCATCGCCCAAACCCAGCGTGTTTTCCAATCCAATCGCGTCCACCACGTCGTACAACGGCTCCGCGATGGCTTTGCGGGCATCCGTGATGCCCCAATCGTCTTGTTTGGCCGGGAAGTCCTTGGTGAAGAAGTTGTGCATGTTGCTGACCGTGATGCGGTTGGGGATCAGCACAACCATCGTCGGAATGAAGATGGTCGCCAGGAACAGGCTGAACAGCAGGCTCCTCCCCGGGAACTCGATCTTGGCGAATGCATAGGCCGCCAAAATGGAGGTGAAAGTTTGCCCGATGATAGTCAGCGCCGCGATCTTCACGCTGTTGGTGAAGTAGCGCGAGAAGTTCGATTCGTCCCAGGCTTCGATATAGTGCGCCGCGCCGCCGACGACCACGTAGTGTTGGTCGGCAGTCCAAATCTGGTTGAGCAGCGGGAGATCGATGTGCAGGTACAGCTCCGCATACCCGATCTTCTGCGTGCGCAGGTATTCGTGCAGTGTCATGGCCTGCTGCCGCTGGCTGGACTCGATCTGCGAGCGCACCGATTCGAGATACGAGGGTAGATCGTCGTTTTCGAGGTAGCTGCCCATAGTGCGTTCGAGATTGGTCTGGGTCGTCGTGTGGAAGGAGATAAACTCGCCGCTGGGCAGGAACCGCCCGCGCACGATATCGCCCGTGCTTTGCAGCGACGTGCTGACCATCCACAGGAACGGCCACACGAAGATGATGGCCCCAAACGTCAGCAGGGTATACACCAGCACGCGGAAGGGATTGAAGCGCACCTTGCGGCGGACCGGCACGGTCGTCGCCAGGGCATTGGGCTGGCGGTCCTGAGCGGCCTGTTGGGTACGGGTTGTGCTAGCCATAGAACACCTGCCTCTGCGAGAGCCGGTTTTGCGTCATGGTCAGGACCAGAATCACGGCAAACAAGATGAACGCCAGCGCGGCGGCGTAACCGGGATCGTTCGCCGCGTAAAGCTGGTTGAAGATGTAGATGCTCATGGTGTCAACTTCCTGGCCCACGGCCTGCCCGCGCAGCACGTAAATGTGCGTGAAGGCCTTGAACGTGCCGATGATGGACAGCATGGTCAGGAAGAAGGTTGTTGGAGAGAGAAGGGGGATCGTGATGTTGCGGAAGCGCGACCAGCGTCCCGCCCCATCGACCTCTGCCGCTTCGTACAGCTCGCGGGGGATGGCGCCCAGTCCTGCCAGGAAGATCACCGCGTTGTATCCTGCGAAGACCCAGATGTTGTACAGGATGACCGTGAACAGCGCGAGGCTTGGCCCTTGCAGCGCGCCCGGAATGTGCAGCGGGTCGCCGCCCAGGATCTTCTCGTAAAACAGCCGCACGATGCCCGAAGGTTCGTTCAGCCACAGCAGCGGATCGACGCCGAAGATTTTGAGGACTTCGTTGGAGAGCGCGTTGGGCTTGCTGCTGAAGATGACCAGGAACACGGCGGCAGTCGCCACGCTGGGCGCGATGTAGGGCATAAAGTAAATCACCCGGAACATCGACTTGCCCCACGAGATTTCCGAAAACAGCAGGTGCGCCAATCCCAGGCCCAGCGCCAACTGGACCGGCACGGTTCCGATGGCGTACAGTGCCGTTCGCACAAGTGCGTCGAGTGTGTCCTGCGTGTCGCGCCCGGACATCGTGACCGTGCGCGGCAGCTCGCTGATCGTCAGCCAGCCGCCGACCATGAGCATCACCGCCAGTAGCAGCATCACACCGAAGCCGCGCTTGGTTTCCTGCTTCTGCAGGTTCTGCCACACGAGATAGGCCGCGCCAATGAGCAGCATGCCCGTGCCGATCAGGAACACCTGCGGCCAGTACATCAACTGCGCGGCGAGCGTATCGGTGCGCAGGTTGGCGCGGGGGGATTCGCCGGTTGCGGCCTGATACGCCAGTTTCAACTGGTCGTCGGTGAGCAGGTTGAGCGCGCTGGCAGCCTGCCGGTTGAGCTGGACGGCGCTGAACAGGTAGAGGAACAGGCCGATGATGGCGGCTCCCATCAAGACGCGTGTGATGCCCAGCCAGCGCCGCGCCTTGTGCTCTTCCTCGTCTAGCTGGTGGCGCGTGTGGTTGATGACCAGAATGTTCGCCAGCGCGACCAGAACGCCCAGCGCAGCCAGCATCTGGTTGCGCAGCGGCTGCGTATAGCCGCGTGCCAGAATGACGTTTTCACCGATATTGAGCGCGCTGTAGATTTGCTGTGTCGTCACCGACTGAGGATCTTCGGCCAGCAGGCTGAGATCGAGCGTTTGTCCCATCGGCAGCCCGGTGAGGGTGCCTTCTGTTTCGGTCCCATCCGGCAAAATGACCTTGATCGGCTGGTTGTTCGACAGCGCGACGGACAACTGTGATACCCGGTCTACGGCGACGTCGGGGAAGGCATCTGGCGCGACGGTCGCCTCGACCGTTTCGTCCCCGACTTTGACCTCGACGGTCACGTCGCCATCCACCACCAGCCCTGCGATGCGCGCGTCTTCGGCAGCAAGATCGACTTTGGTGTTCAGAATGTCCTGGTTGAAGATTTGCCCTGCGATGCGCTGTGCCTGCGCGACATCATCCTGCATCTGGTTGGCGGCGTAGACCGTCAGCAGGGTTGCCAGCACGATGAATGTGCTGGTCAGCAGGCTCGCCATGATCAGCGGCCCGCTTTGAATGCGCGCGAGACGGATAGCGAGGTAGTAGAGCAGCGCTGCTGCGGGAACTGCCAGCAGCAGCCAGCCGATCGTGCCCAGGTCCAGCTCGTGAATGAGCGCCGGACCGCCGATCCATACCACGCCAAAGGCAGCCAGCAGGCCCGCTGTGATGGCGAGACTGCGCTCGTGTCCGGCGAAGGCCCGGCCCTGCGTCTGATCGGCGGCGAAATACCCCGCCAGCGCCGTCAGCAGCAGCACGATCGTCACCCAGCCGATGCCCTCCGCGCCGGTCACGAGGTCGAAGGCCATGACCATCAGCCCCAGCGCGCCCAGCACGCCGCAGGCTACGTAATACCACGGGCGCGGACCGCCCGTTTGCCACGCGGCATACAGCGTGCGCCAGCTCCGGTAGCCCGCATAGAGCAGAATGAGGGCGACAGCGAACAGGATGATATAGGTCAGGCTGCCCATCGAGCGCACGTAGTTGCTCAGCCCAACGTAGCGGTTGGTCAGCGGCGAGCCGGATTTGAGGCTTTCGTAAAAGCCCATGATCACCGGCCACAGGCCGAACACAAACGTGACAATGGCGGCGGGCAGCACAAAGGTATAGCCGATTATCGCCTCGCTCAGTCTGCGACGGCGTTTGCCTGCGCGCAGATTGGCGTCGATCGCAGCAGGCGTGGGCGTGTTCCTGGTTTCGTCGGTCATTGGCGTCTTACATCCACTTAACGGCTCAGGCGCAGTTGTGCCACAGAAACTGGGTGGAAGGGCGGATGAATCTCTGGTGTGATTGTCTTTATGGAACAGTAAATTGACCTAAAACATGCATTAAAGATTTTTAAGCCGGGTAAAGAAGATTTAATGTACGGGGATAGAGGTAGAGTTTTGCAAACAGGTGAGGGCGGGGGAGTCGGCGTAAGTCGGGGTGCAAGGGAGCGGATCGGTACAGGCATGCGATGTCCCGTGCAAGTGACGGAACTGGGAGTCGTGTCGCAGCACTGCGCGCGTGGTTTAAGCATGAAGGGTCGCACCATGAATGGGACTAGGCCGCTTTCTGTGCTCCAATGTTACTGACGGACCCGCGCTTATGCAACCGTTTCTGTGCGTCCTGACCAAAATTGCGCTTTTCGCGGCGCTTCCAAAACTGGGCCGGAGAGAGGTATTTCAGGCGAAGCTGAGGCTTGACAATCGCCTGTGCTGCCGCTAGAATGTTTCCTACTTAACAATTGAGTTGTTCGTGCAAAAAAGCGCTGAACGGAAGTAGTAGGCCATCGTCGCAGTGAGCCGGGAGCAGTGGAAACCGGTGAGCGCCCACGACGAGCGCGAAGGCCGAACTCGTCCGGAAGCTGCGCGGCTGAACCCCAGTAAGCCGTGCCGGTAACGACCGTTATCCGTTATGAGTGGGTGGCACGCCACATAACACACCTGGGCCCGTAGCTCAATTGGGAGAGCGCCACAATGGCATTGTGGAGGTCAAGGGTTCGAACCCCTTCGGGTCCACCACTTTTTCATATCGCCACCAACCAGGGTGGTACCACGGAGTCCTCTTCGTCCCTGAATGTCAGGGATTAGTACGAAGAGGATTTTTATTATTTTCTGACAGTATTGTAGCCGATTTGGGGTTAGTCTCTTTATTATAAAGTAAAGCAGGTGCACTTTTCCGTACTGTAATGCTAGGCGCGAAAGGGATCATTGATGACCAAAAAGAAGCAGCCGACGCTTGCGGAACGTCTTCAGGAACTGCTTGAGTCGCTGAAAGGTGCGCTTACGCCGCGCCAACTTGCTCCTGTGCCGATCCCGGTGCGCGAGGATCCCTACCGCCGCCGCTGAGTAAACGCTCGACCGGCTGCGGTGCGATCGGTACCGCAACCAGGCACAGGCAGGGTGGGTTGGCGCTGAGCTGCCAGACCTTGCCGCAATATGCCTGTGCCCATTCACTGAAAGCCTACGGCCCAGCATCCCGGTAAGCATATGTTGATCGGGAGCCTGGGCCGTTGTGTTTTTTACGCCTGTTGCAAATGGGGAAGGAGCTGTGCATGATGAAAACGACCCTGTACAATTATGAGCCGCACTGCTTCTGCCTCCTCGCGGGCCGCCGGACTCACGGCGTTGTAGGCTGTATGTTGGCTGACGTTTCCCGGTGTGTTCGCTTCGATTAGAACTTAGCTGACTGGAGCACGAAAACAAGCATGGCAGACAAGTATACGCCGCAAGAAATCGAACCCCGCTGGTCAGAGCGATGGGAGCGCGAGGGCAAGAACCGTTCGGTGGTCGATCCTGACCGCGAGAAGTTCTACGCCCTGACGATGCTGCCCTATCCCAGCGGCGACCTGCACATCGGTCACTGGTACGCGATGACGCCATCGGATGCGCGGGCGCGGTGGCTGCGGATGCGCGGCTATAACGTGCTGTTCCCGATGGGCTTCGACGCGTTCGGCCTGCCCGCCGAAAACGCAGCGATCCAGCGCGGTATTCACCCGAAGATCTGGACGTATCGCAACATCGACAACATGCGCCGCCAGCTGCGTACGATGGGCGCGATGTTTGACTGGGAACGCGAGGCCGTTTCCAGCGATCCCGAATACTACAAGTGGACGCAGTGGTTCTTCCTGCAGTTCTACAAGTACGGGCTGGCCTACCGGCAGCGCGCGGCGGTGGACTTCTGCCCGCACTGCAACACGACGCTGGCCCGCGAGCAGGTCTGGGGCGACGACCGTCACTGCGAGCGGTGCGGCACGCCCGTCATCAAGAAGGATCTGGAGCAGTGGTTCTTCCGCATCACGAAGTACGCCGACGAGCTGATCGACGATCTGGACTGGATCAAGTGGCCGGAGCGCGTCAAGCTGATGCAGAACAACTGGATCGGGCGCAGCGAAGGCGCGCACGTCACGTTCCACACGGAGCAGGGCGATCCGATCACGGTCTTCACCACGCGGCCCGACACGCTGTGGGGCGCGACGTTCATGGTGCTGGCGCCGGAGCATTCGCTGGTGGACAAGATCACCACGCCGGAGCAGCGCGCCGCCGTGGACGCCTACATCGACGAGGCGTCGCGCAAGACTGAGATCGACCGCACCGCCGAAGGAAAAGAGAAGACGGGCGTCTTCACAGGCGGCTACGCGATCAATCCAGTCAACGGCGAGCGCATCCCGATCTGGATCGCGGACTACGTGCTGATCAGCTACGGCAGCGGCGCGATCATGGCCGTGCCCGCGCACGACCAGCGGGACTTCGAATTCGCGCGCAAGTATGACCTGCCGATCCGCATCGTCATCCAGCCGGAAGGCGAAACGGACCTGGACCCGTCCAAGATGACCGAAGCGTGGCCCGGCGAAGGCGTGATGGTCAACAGCGCTGAGTTCGACGGCACGTCCGCGCACAAGTCGAGCGACGGCAAAAAGAACGAGGCCGTGGGCGTCGTCACCAAGTGGCTGGAAGCGCGCGAGATGGGCCACGGCGCGGTGAACTACCGCCTGCGCGACTGGCTGATCAGCCGCCAGCGCTACTGGGGCGCGCCGATCCCGATGATCTACTGCCCGGACTGCGGCGTCGTGCCGGTCCCCGAAGAGGATCTGCCCGTGCTGCTGCCGGATGACGTGGACTTCCGCCCGACCGGCGAAAGTCCGCTGCGCTATCACGAGGGTTTCCTGAACACGACCTGCCCGGCGTGCGGTGGCCCCGCGACGCGCGAAACGGACACGATGGACACGTTCATGTGCTCGTCGTGGTACCCGTACCGCTACCTGTCGCCGCACTACGACGGCGGCCCGTTCGACCCCGAAGAGGGTGCGTACTGGCTGCCGGTGGACCAGTATACGGGCGGCATCGAGCACGCGACGATGCACCTGATGTACACGCGCTTCTTCACCAAGGCCATGCGCGACTGCGGGATCCTCGAGCCGACGGAAGCGATCGCCAAGGCTATGGGGCGCGACACGGAAGGCATGTACGACGAGCCGATGCTGGGCCTCTTCAACCAGGGCATGATCCTGGGCGAGCCGCGCGATGGCAATACGATCGTGGCCGAGGGTACGTTCGAGGGCGGCAAGCTGAACGCCGCCACCGTGCGCGTCGTGCCGAATATCGAGGATGCGCCCACAAGCAACGGGACCGACCGCGTGGTGGGCGAGGTGATCTCGCGCAAGGAACTGATCCTGAACGTAATGACGCCGGACGGCGCGTCGGTGGTAGTCGATACGGACGATAACACCACGTTCGAGGTCCCCGGCGTGGGCGCGAACGCGACCGTGGAGAGCATCCGCTATCACCTGGACGTCGAGAAGATGTCCAAGTCAAAGGGCAACGTCATCGCGCCGGACCAACTGGTGCAGGAGCATGGCGCGGACACGGTGCGCGCGTACCTGATGTTCGCCTTCGAGTGGGAAAAGGGCGGCCCGTGGAACAGCCAGGGCATCCAGGGGCCCAAGCGCTGGTTGAACGACGTGTGGGATCTGACGCTGAACGGCGCGCCGCAGGGCACGCCTGACGAGAAGGCCGACCGTGACCTGCGCCGCAAGGTGCACCAGACGATCCAGCGCGTCAATTACGGTCTGGAGACGTTCGGGTTCAACACGGCGGTGTCGGCGCTGATGGCCCTGCGCAACGACCTTCAAGCGGCGTACCGTGCGGCGAACGTCAGCGAGGGCGTGTGGAACGAGGCGATCGAAACGCTGCTGCTGCTGATGGCTCCGTTCACGCCGTTCGTCACCGAAGAACTGTGGACGAAGACCGGGCACGAGTACAGCATCCACGACCAGCGGTGGCCCGTCTACGACGAGGAAATCGCCGCCGAGGACGAGATTACGCTGGTAGTGCAGGTAAACGGCAAGGTCCGCGACCGCATCACCGTTCCGGCGGACGTGAGCGAAGAGGATGCCAAGCGGCTGGCGCTGGAAACCGACGGCGCGCAGCGGCACATGGACGGCAAGCCGCCGCGCAAGGTGATCTACGTCGCGCAGCGCGGCATGGTGAATATCGTCGTGTAGCGTTCGCGCTTCGCGTAGTCAAGAGCACAAGTACAAGCCGGGGCATCGTGGCGGAAACGTCACTGTGCCCCGGCTTTAGTTTGCTCCTTTTTTACATCAATGGGGACTCTACGCCGCTCAGCCCGACGATTTAAGTGTTTGATGGTCCAGTACGTCAGGGGCATGGCGCCGATAAAACCACTTACGGAACCGCAGTAGAAAGACAGGATTGCGTTCGCGATATTGCCAAATTCGGACGAAGGGTCTGTCAATTGCGTGAAAAGCAATATTAGCGCTGCTGAAAGCGCGATAGCGAGGATAAGGTATATCACCGCCGACTTAAAGATAAGGCTCATTTTCATTCACAGTCTAAAAATCATCGATGTAGTAACTGTAAATAATCAGCGTTCCGTACACGGGCATTGAGGCCAAACCGGGTGGATTCTCGCTGCGCCTGAAACTAGATGTCGAACTCACGCCAAGCCGGTAGATATCTTTTTGACTGGCATCAACCAGCGAAATGGTGATGCACTTATAATGATTTTTGTAGTGACAGAAACTCCTGTGCCCAATATTCCGTCCCTCAGACGCCGTGGGTATAGTATCCAGGTGCCCTAGCCCAGCGATTCGCCATGCTCCATATTCGTCTCCAGTTGTCAAAAACGGCGTCGCGAAGTCCTGATAGTAACGCGTGACTTCATCCAGCGATTCGGCACTCCAGTAATACACGCTCTTTTGTGCGGAATTCGCACCGTATGTTGACATGTCGCTGAACACCATCCGGGCGCCATCTATTACCTTGAAATTTTGCTTTATTTTCCATTCCCTGAAGGTGGGGATTCCCCAAAACGTGCCAAACAAAGCCACACAAGGGGCGAACATGATAGCTATGATGACAAATCTTGGAAGCCATTTCCGCATGCCGCCAATCCTCATGCTGTCAACTTACCTGGGGGCGATTGCAGTTTGCGGGGTGGAGTAAAAGCGGGCAGTCCTGCGACCGCCCGCCGCGTGAAGCGTCTCTACTTTTCCCCAATCGCAAACAGCATCGTCGCGCCGTGGATGCCGACCTCATCCAGCCGCCGCAGAAGCATGTCCGCTTCGGCCTGGATCGCGTCGAAGTTGGGCAGGTCTTTTGCTTTGTCCAGGTAGCGCGTGATCTGGCGTTTGGTGAACTCCGTGCGCGCGATGTCGGTCGCCTCGCCGTCGAAATCGGCATAGTCGAAGTACTCGACGCGGCTTAAACCCATGTTTTCGACAAGGACGACGATCTGCTGGCGGGTGAACGTCTCGGTGTGATCGATGCCCAGCGCGGCGTCGATGCGCGCCCACCAGTGATGCGCCAAAACGTGGGTCATCTGCGTTTCGGTCTGGTTGTCGGAATACATATCCCCGATCAGAACGTGGCCACCCGGCCTGAGCACGCGCATGATCTCGTCCATCACCTGCGCGGGATCGGCAAAGTGGTGCAGGGAGCGGGTCGTCGTCACCGTGTCGAAGCTGGCGTCGTTCAGTTCCAGGTGATGGGCGTCCATCCGCTGGAATTCCACGTCGTCGCTCTCAAAGACATTCTCGTCCTCGAAGGTGCGCAGCGTGATGTCCACGCTGTCCACTCCCAGGAACCACTCGTAATCCTTGAGCGTCTCCATCATCCACTGGATTGTGCTGCCGGTCCCTGTGGCGATGTCGAGCACGCGCCCGCCGGAAATCGCGCCGATGGCCTGATCGATCTGTTCTGCATCGTTCATCGTGCAAAGCCTCCACGGTAGGGTACAAAAATGCCCACGACTATTGTACGTGGGCAGCGGTGATTTCGCGTCAAAGTGGGGGAAACTGAGTTATTCCGCGTCGGCGTCCGGTTCGGATGACTCGTCCGCTGAGTCGTCAGGGTCGGCGGGGGCATCCAGGGCGAATTTGTGTCCTGAGCGGTGCTCACGCTCGTCGTCGGGGCCGCGCACGATGGTCACCGTGCCGTGGCCGAGGACGGAGTAGTAGCCTTCGGGATGGCACACCAGCGCCGTATTTTCCTCGATGCCGATCAGCGTGACGCCGTCGGGCAGGTCGGCCAGCAGACGCTCCGGTGTAAAGCGCATCCGCATGCTGTCATAGCGGGGCATGATCGCCAGATGGGGCGCGAGGGCGAGGCCCGGCTCCCATCCACCGTCCAGCCAGTACACCGCGCCGGTTACCATCGCAGTCGCGCCGACGCCGAACAGCGCGCCCTGGCGGTTCAGCATGTTTTGCAGCGACTTTTCGGTGTGCGTGCCGTGAATCTGCTCGACGAAGTAGACCGGACTGCCGTCGGTCAACACGATCGCGTCGGTTTTATCCAGGCCGCCATAGTTCGCAGCAGTGTTGGCCGAGAGCTGATCGGTGATCTCGACGTATTCGGGGAAGGTGGCGACACTCTGGAAGAAACGGCTGGTTTCCTGCGCGACCAGGATCGGTTTGCGCAGCTCCGCCAGCGGCACGATCGAGACACGCGGGCGGTGCTCGCCGCGAATCAGGCGCAGCCAGTCATAATGAAGCTGCTTATTTTTGGGCGTAAAGGCGTCGCCGCCGTGCAGGATGAGCGTGCCTTCCATCGAGGCTCCTTCATGTGGGGTCTGTGGTCGTCGAACACTGCTGGGTGAGACCCAAGTCGATCTATAAGCCGCATTCTGTACCCACCGCGCGTGCGGCGGGCGGCG
Source organism: Aggregatilinea sp. (assembly GCF_036822615.1). NCBI lineage: Bacteria > Bacillati > Chloroflexota > Anaerolineae > Aggregatilineales > Aggregatilineaceae > Aggregatilinea > Aggregatilinea sp. The sequence goes on from NZ_DAISHJ010000007.1 coordinate 68,131, forward strand.
ATCATCTATCTGGGACGCCGGTTGCCCGGCGACTCAAGCGACCTACCCGGAACTGGTAGCGGGGCGGGCAGCCCCTCATTCCTGCTTGGTCTTGCTCCCGGTGGGGTTTGCCTGGCCGCTCGTGTCACCACGAGCGCCGGTGCGCTCTTACCGCGCCGTTTCACCCTCGCCCTGCACACGGCAGGGCAATACACTTCTCTGTTGCACTATGCCGTCGGGTCGCCCCGCCTGGCCGTTAGCCAGCACCGTGCCCTGTGGAGTACGGACTTTCCTCAGCCTGCACATGGCAGGCCGCGATCACCCAATCGACTTGAGCCTCGACGGGCTATTATACCATAGGCGGCAGGGCGCGTCGCCGGTCAGTCGTCCGCGACGAAGGCGGCGAGGGCGTGCCACGGGGATTCGTCCCAGAAGGCACGCGCCGCGCCTGAGGTGGAGGGCAGCACCCAGATCCGCGTCACCGCGACCATCTCCGGCTGCAAGCCATACGCGGGGATGCGGTGACCCAGGAATTCCTGCGCGGCGCGTTTTCCGGCGAATGCGACCACGCGCGGCTGGAACTGCTCGATCTTGGCGCGCAGGCCCGCCGCGTCGAAGTCTTCCGGGCGCAAGACGTCGTCGTTACCGACTGCGTTGGGAGCCATGCCGGTTAGGCCGAGGCCGTACTGGGTCACAGTCTGGAATTCGGTGGCGTCCAGGCGGCGGGGCGTGAACCCCGCCGCGTAGAGGATGTTCCAAAAGCGGTTGCCCGGCCCGGCATAAGGTGCGCCAACAGCAGCCGCGCGGGTGCTGGCGGCGGTGCCGACGAAGACGACCTTGAGGCCGGGCGCGAGCACATCGGGCAGAACGGGCATCAGTCGCTTTTCGCCCCCGGCTCGATGACTTCCAGCCCGCCCATGTACGGCTTGAGCACGGTGGGAATCATCACGCTGCCGTCACGCTGCTGGTAGTTCTCGATGACGGCGATCAGCGCGCGGACCATGCCCAGGCCGGAGCCGTTGAGCGTGTGCACGAAGCGCGGACGCGCGCCCGGCTCCGGGCGGTAGCGAATGTTGGCGCGGCGGGCCTGGAATTCCTCGGTGTTGCTGCATGAGGACACTTCGAGCCATTCCTGGCTGCCGGGGGCCCACATCTCGACGTCGTACTTCTTCGCGGCGGAGAAGCCCAGGTCGCCGGTGACGATTTCCAGGCGGCGGTAGGGGATCTCCAACATGGCGCAGACGTGCTCCGCCGCTTCGGTCAGGGACTCCAGCTCGGCGTAGCTCGTCTCCGGCGTGGTGAACTTGTACATTTCCACCTTTTCGAACTGGTGGACGCGCTTCAGGCCGCGCACGTCTCGTCCGGCGCTCATCTTTTCGCGGCGGAAGCAGGGCGTGTGGGAGACGTAATAGAGCGGAAGCTGGTCCGGGTCGAAAATCTCGCCCGCGTGCATGTTGGTCAGCGCGACTTCCGCCGTGGGCAGCATGTACAGCTCGGATTCCTGGTCGAAGTACACCACGTCACGGAACTTGGGGAACTGCGCGGAGCCGTACAGCGCGTCCTCGTGCACCATGAACGGTGGGTAGATCTCAGTGAAGCCGTGCTGTGTGGTGTGCACGTCGAGCAGCCACGCGATCATGGCGCGGTAGAGACGCGCACCCATGCCCTTGAGGATGTAGAAGCGCGTGCCGGACAGCTTAACGCCGCGCTCGAAGTCGATGATGTCCAGCGCCGGGCCGAGATCCCAGTGCGGCAGCGGATCGAAATCGAAGGCGCGCATTGTGCCCTGCGGCGTCCAGATCTTATTTTCCTCTTCGCTCGCGCCCAGCGGGACGGACTCGTGGGGCAGGTTGGGGATCCACAACTGCTGTTCGGTCAGGCTCGCCTCGACCTCTGCGATCTCCGCGTCCAGTTCTCCGACGCGCGTCCCCAGGCGCTTGAGGCGTTCGGTGAGGATGTCGAACGCGGCGGCAACGTCTTCCTTCGTCGCGTCGGGCAGATCGGCTTCGGCGGGTGGATTGGTCATGCCATCGAGTGCGGCGTCGATGTCGCCTGCTTCGAGCGCGGCGATCACGCGGTTCACAGCGGCGACGGTTTGCGCGGGGGTGAGCTGCTTGTTGCCCCGGAAGCGGCCCATCTGCTTGTTGAGCTGGTTGCGGTTGGCCTTGATGGCTTCCGCTTCGGTCAGCAGCTCGCGGCGGCGCTTATCGAGCGCGACGATCGTGTCGATGCGTGCGAGCGCGGTTTCGTCGTGCAGCTTGTTGATTTGTTCTTTGACCCACTCGGGTTTCTCGCGGATCAGGGCGATATCGATCATCGAAATGACTCCTGCTTGGTAGCTGGCAAGGCAAAACGCAAAAGATACGTGTGATGGTTCAGGTTCAAACGCGCGCTGCGGCTTACGACGGTTTGGCGGGCCAGAGAAAACCGGAGGCGCACGAGGTGGTCAGTCGCGCGAGTCGTCGCGGTGCGAACTGGGCGAGCGCGAGAGGTCCGCGTACAGGCGCAGCGCGGCCAGCGCCGACCCGATGATAATCGTGGCGAGCACGAGGCCGTCCCAGATTTCCGGTTTCATAAAGTCGAAGTGCATGGTGTACGCTCCTATCCAACCAACAAAAAATCCCCGCGCCTGGGCTCAAAAGCCAGGACGAGGGGACTCGTGGTGCCACCTGGATTTGTCCGCACCTCACGGCGCAGACCTCGGGGAGTCGCTGGGACTCACGCGCGGTAACGGGCGGACCCGGCCAGCCTTAGCGCACCTCGCGGTGGGGACGGCGGCAGCATATTGGGAGTGGACGCTGGCCTGGGGGCACTGCCGCCTCGCACCATCCGGCGGCTCGCTGAAAGTTGCCCAACAGGGGTGGCTCCATCAAAGCTGATGCAGTGCAGTGTAGCAAACGCGCCGGGCGCTGTCAAGACGGTTGAAACCGGTGTGAAGGTGCGAGTTTATGAGATTTGAAAAGAAAATTGAACCGATTGAGCACCTTAGCGATATGTGTAGTATGGGGGACGGTGAAACCAACGGTGTATGTGCTACACAGCCCTGCTGCGTGCCTGTTGGGCGAGTGCAGGCTGTGCCCTCAAAACAGGTAAAACATCATTGCCTGACAGGATGGATAAAGGGTACTCTCAATGGTCGGCGTGCGTTCGTCTGTCCGTGACGGAAAAGCTGGCGGCGAACGAGCGGTAACCTGGGAAAATCACGGCGGAATTTGCGGGGGCGGTGGCTTTCGCACATAATTTCGCCGTTTTGAGCGGCCTTGTTTCGAAGTGTGGCATCTCTTGTTGGTTCACCCTGCTAGAGTGCCAAGGGAGAGATTGCGTTTTGACCGTCTTAATGGAGGTCAAGAACCTCAGTACACGTTTCCATACTGAAGACGGGATCGTCCATGCTGTCAATGGGATCTCGTACGCGCTTCACGAAGGGGAAACCCTGGGTGTCGTGGGCGAAAGTGGCTGCGGCAAGAGCGTGCACGCCCTGTCTATTATGGGCTTGATCCCGCAGCCGCCGGGTGAAATCCCGACGGGTGAGGTGATCTTCCGTGGGCGCGATCTGCTGAAGCTGTCCAAAAACCAGCAGCGACTGGTGCGCGGTGCGGAAATCGCCATGGTGTTCCAGGACCCGATGACGTCGTTGAATCCGGTCCTGACGATTGGCCGCCAGATCACCGAGGCGCTGAAGCTGCACCTGGGCATGGACAACGAACAGGCGCGTGCCCGTGCCGCCGAACTGCTGACGATGGTCGGTATTCCTTCGGCCAGAGAGCGCCTGGACGATTACCCGCACCAGTTTTCGGGCGGTATGCGCCAGCGCGTGATGATCGCCATGGGTATTTCGTGCAACCCGCAGCTTCTGATCGCAGACGAGCCGACCACGGCGCTTGACGTAACGATCCAGGCACAGATTCTCGATCTGGTTCGCCGTCTGCGCGACAAGATCGGCATGGCGATGATCTGGATTTCGCATGACCTGGGCGTGGTGGCTGGTCTGGCCGACACGGTTCAGGTGATGTATGCGGGCTATATTGTCGAGCGTGGCCCCGTGAAGGATGTTTACGCCGACCCGCGGCACCCGTATACCATCGGCCTGCTCGGATCGCTGCCCCGCCTGGACCAGAAGAATGACCGGCTGTACTCGATCGAAGGTGCGCCGCCGGACATGCGCTATCTGCCCAAGGGCTGCCCCTTTGCCGCCCGCTGCCCGTATCGTATCGCAAAGTGCGATGAAAATCCGTCGCTGCTGCCGGTTGCTGGCGGTTCACCGGAGCATATCTCAGCTTGCTGGGTTGATGTTCGTAATAAGGAAGTAAAACATGAGTCAAGCTACGCCTAGTGTGCGCACGGCTACTGCCGCCGGTCCATCCGCGTCCACTAAACGGGAAGTCCTGGTTGAAGTCAAGGATCTGAAGAAACATTTCCCGATCAAGTCGGGCATCCTCGTCCAGCGCGAAGTCGCCGCCGTGAAGGCGGTGGACGGCGTATCGTTCCACATTTTCCGGGGCGAGACGCTGGGTCTGGTGGGGGAGTCGGGCTGCGGGAAATCTACCACGGGCCGCACGATCCTCCAGCTTTACCGCCCGACGTCGGGAAGCGTGAAGTTCGAAGGCCAGGAGATCAGCGATCTGAAGGGCGAATCGCTGCGCAAGCTCCGTCGTCAGATGCAGATGGTGTTCCAGGACCCGTATGCGTCGCTGAACCCGCGTATGTCGGTTGGGCGTATCGTGTCCGAGCCGCTGGTCGTGCACAACATTGGGTCCAAAAAAGAACGTGACGATCGCGTGGCGGAACTGCTCGAACTGGTGGGCCTGAACCCGTACTTCGTGAATCGTTACCCGCACGAGTTTTCGGGCGGCCAGCGCCAACGCATCGGGCTGGCGCGCGCGTTGGCGTTGAATCCCTCGTTTATCGTGGCTGACGAGCCGATCTCGGCGCTGGACGTGTCCATTCAGGCGCAGGTCGTGAACCTGCTCCAGAAGCTTCAGGACGAACTCGGCCTCACGTACCTGTTCATCGCACACGACCTGAGCATGGTTCGCCACCTGTGCGACCGTGTCGCCGTGATGTATCTGGGCAAGGTCGTCGAGGTTGCGGAGAGCGAGGAACTGTATACCAACCCGCTTCACCCGTATACGCAGGCGCTGCTGTCGGCAGTGCCGGTTCCCGATCCCATGGTGGAAGAGACGCGCCAGCGCATCATCCTGAAGGGTGACGTGCCCAGCCCGCTCAACCCGCCCAAGGGCTGCAACTTCAATACCCGCTGCCCGGTGTCCGTCGATGTGTGCTTCGACGAGGATCCGGAACTGTTGGAAGTGCTGCCCGGTCACTGGGTGGCCTGCCACCGCGTGATTTAGGGTCAATAGGGCCCACTTCTGCAGGAGCTACGAGCTTCCCGGAATAGTTATGAAGAGAGCCAGCAGTGGCTCTCTTCGAGCCGGGCTCGCAACTAGAAGGAGAGATGATATGGCTGTTGCCGAAGGCGCAGAACCAATCTCATTGCACGAAGAAGTTAAGCCGAGCGCGAGTCCTCTGCGGGACGGGTGGCGGCTGTTCAGCCGTAACAAAGCATCGGTTGTGTCGCTTATTCTTTTGGCGCTCATTTTTGGCGTTGCACTTACTGCTCAATTGTGGACCAAAGTCGGGCTGCTCGATGGACGCACAGGAGCCAGCGCGCGCCATACGATCAACCCGGCCAATGTCGCTTCACAGGACCAGTTCCCCGATCCGGGCATTTGCGCCCGCGACAATCAGGATCGCAATCCGTACTGGTGCAACTGGCTGTCGAAAGACGTGCTCGCTACGGTGCAGGATTCGTACTGCTACTATCCTGAGCCGGATACGACCCAGAAGCAGTGGTGCTATTTGCTGGGCGGCGACAGTCAAGGTAAAGACTGGCTGAGCCAGACGATCTACGGCGCGCAGATTTCGCTGGCCGTGGGTGTCGTTGGCGCGACGATGAGCCTCGTGCTGGGCTTGATTTATGGCCTCATTGCGGGCTTTTACGGTGGCCGTCTCGATAACCTGATGATGCGCATCGTGGACTTCATGTACGGTATTCCGTACCTCGTGCTGGTTATTTTGCTCCAGGTCTTCTTCACCCAGATTGCGCGTGAATATCAAGATGCCGGACGGAGCGGCTTTGTCGGGTTCGTGCTCGATCTGAACCAGGACATGGGCGGGCTGCTGTTCCTGTTCTTCGCGCTTGGGTCGTTGAGCTGGATCGGCATGGCGCGTCTGGCGCGCGGTCAGGTGTTGGCGTACCGCGAGAAGGAATTTGTTGAGGCGGCGCGCGCCGTGGGGGCCAGCGATCGCCGGATCATCTTCGTGCACCTGCTGCCGAACGTGATCGGGCCGCTGATTGTGTCTGAGACGCTGGCGATTCCCGGCTATATTTTCACTGAGGCGTTCCTGAGCTTCATTGGCCTCGGCGTGCAGCCGGGCGTGCCAAGCTGGGGCGCTATGATCAGTGAAGTGCGCGAGCGTGGTGCTTACTATTCCAACCGTCACCTGTTGATCGTGCCCAGCATCGCGCTGGTTCTGACGACCCTGGCCTTCAACTTCCTGGGCGACGGTTTGCGTGACGCCCTTGACCCCCGCCTGCGCGGCACGTAGGTCGAACATTCGCGTAATGAGGAGAACACTTAACGTGACCAAACAAACGACGCGTATTACCGGGGGACTGCTGCTGGTGGTGGTATCGATGCTGCTCGCCAGCCTGGCTTGCTATTCCGGGCAGATCCCCGGCGTATTCGAGCTGACTCCCTACTATACCGAAACGCCGCTGCCGCCGGTTGAGGGTGCACGTTTCCAGGTGGGCGACACGGCCCTGACGTCTCAGGAAACGCAGTCCCTGTTTAACCTGACGACGTATCCTGAGCCGCTGCAGCGCAGCCTGATCAACTCCAAGTCGATGTGCCTGCCGAATACCCCCGCGCGTGTGCTCTATGCGGGGCAGGGCGGAGACGGCAATGTGTACTATCTGGTGGAGTGCGGTGGGTCTGCCGGGTGGGCCGTCGATCAACGGCTGGCTGGGCCGCTGGAATTCACGACGGGCGAGCTTGCGCTGACGGTGGCGTCTGAAGGCAAGACCCAGATCCAGATGCTGGACAAGACGACCAACTTCCAGCCGGTTATGTTCCCGGCCTGTACGCCCGGTGCTGTTGTTTCGATCCTGGGGATCGAGGCGGTGGACGTGGATGGCGACGGCATCAAGGACGTGTTCTATAACGTGGACTGCGGTGCAGGTGCTGCTTATTTGACGGCGGAAAACCTGGCTGGCCCGTTGGAACTGAACAAGGGCGACCGCGCGCTGGCGATCCCGGCAGAGGGCGTGACCGACAACACGTACGATCTGGCGAGCGAACCTGCTCCTGTGACGAGCGAGAACGCCGTCGAGGGCGAGTGCAACGTCGGCTCGATCCTCACGACGGAAGGCATCCAGCTGGTCGGGGACACGGTGTACTACCAGATGGCGTGCGGTGAAATCGAAGGCTGGACGACGCAAGATGACTTTGTCGGTCCGCTGCTGTACGACGCGGGCGACAACGTCGTGATTTATATGCCTGCGATCCCGATCTATGAAGACGAGCTGCCGACGGCTGATACCGGCGACGAGGCGGCCAGCGATGAAACGACCGGCGAGGAAGCCGTGGTCGAACCGACGCCAGTTGAAGATACTACCGGGGACGGCACGACGACCACTGGTACCGAAGATCGCGTCGTGGTGCAGTACACGCCGCCGCTGGAACTGACCGACAACCCCGCTCCGGCTGTGTCGGATGGCGACGACGCGAATGTCGTGGGCCAGTGCCCGTCGGGCACGGCGGCGAACATCGAGGACTACACCGGCGCGGATACGGTGTACTACAAGATCACGTGTGAAACCTGCGCCGAAACGACGACCGACGAAAACGGTAACGAAGTCTGCGCGCAGTCGGTGACGAATGAAGGTTGGGCTCCGCAGAGGTATCTGCAGGGACCGCTGGCGTTCATGCCCGGCGATCACGTGATGTTCAAGGATGCAGGCGATACGGATGACGAGGGCAACCCCGTGGCACGTATCCCGCTCCAGCCGACGTACATCGTGGGCGCGAATACGCAGCTTGCGGGCCGCTGCCCGCTGGATGAAGGCGTGGACATCGTCGGCCTTCGTACCGAAAAAGACCGGACGCGCAACGCATTCAGCTTCTACTATCAAGTCCAGTGCCAGGGCGATCTCGCCACGGCGGATGGGTTTAATACGGGCGGCGCGGACACCGTTATCGGGTGGGCCAGCGAACGCAGCCTGGAAGCTCCGGCAGAATAAACTTGCGCATGGATAGCCCGGCGCGGTGTGTGCATCGCGCCGGGAAGAGGATATGAGAGATGAGTGCAACCGTATCAGAAAAACAGCAAGTGGGGACGCGGAATAGTATTTCCAGTGCCCTCGACTCGCTCTTCCGCTCCCTGGGTGGCGCGAGCATGCTCAAGTTCCTCATCCGGCGGCTGCTGGCGGCGATCCCGGTGTTGTTTGCGATCACCCTGGTTACTTTTGCGCTAACACACCTGCTGCCGGGCGGCCCGTTCGACGCGGTCGGCCAGCGCCGGATGCCCCAATACATGGTGCGCCAGCTCGAAGAAAAGTTTGGCCTCAACAAGCCGCTGTTCTTCAATACCTGGAACGATGGGTACTATCCCGACGGCGACAACTGGAAGATCATCGGCTACCATACCGAAACCAAGACGTTGGGTGGCAGCGAATCCGGCCAGGTGAACGAGGTTGACGAGAGAGTTCTGCGGATCGACCTGCTGGACTCGCAGTTCTTCAACTACGTGTGGGGCGCGCTGCACCTCGACTTCGGCCCATCGCTGAATATCGCGCTGCGCGACCAGGGTGTGATGGTGCAGGAGGAGATCGCGCGGCGGCTGCCGGTGTCGATGCAGGTCGGCGTGTTCGCGGTGGTCCTGGGCTTCCTGTTAGGCATTCCATTGGGCGTGCTGGCTGCTGTATACCACAACTCGTTTGTAGACTACTTCGCCATGTTCTTTGCAGTGATCGGACAGAGTACGCCTGCCATTGTGCTGGCGCCGCTGCTGATTATTATTTTCGCGGTCGAGCTGGGCTGGGTCCCGGTTATCGACCAACGAAACGTGTGGAGCAACGGGCCGGAGTTCACGCTCTACTACCTGCAAATTCTGGCGCTGCCGGTGATCACGCTTGGCGTGGGCATGAGCGCAGGCATCGCACGCCTGACGCGCGCCAGCTTGCTCCAGGTGCTGCATGAAGACTATGTGCGCACGGCGCGGGCGAAGGGTCTGCGCGAGCGCGTGGTGATCTACGTGCACGCGCTGAAGAACGCCCTGATCCCCGTGGCGACCATCCTCGGTCCCATGCTGGCGGCGGTGCTGACCGGTACGTTCGTGGTCGAGCTGATCTTCAGCATCCCTGGCCTGGGGAAAGTCTTCGTCGACAGCGTGACCGCCCGCGACTACACCATGATCATGGGCGTGTCGCTACTGTACTCGGTGTTCCTGATCATGGGGAACATTCTGGTGGACATCATGTATACGTGGCTCGACCCGCGTATCCGTTTCGACTAAACCGATCTACCCAACTTAACCTTGTGACAAACAAAGAGCGCAGGCGGCCGCCCGCGCTCTTTGCGTTGATCCTCCGCAGGGGAGCGGTGCTTGTGCATTTCACCCTTGCCGTTACAATTAACTTGGGTGCAGGCGTGTGATCGCACGATCCCCCTGGAACAGAACGGGTCGTGATGGTGACGGGGTGTTTCGTGGGTGGCTGAGGAGCAAACCAGGATGTTCTACGGCAGGATGGACATTTATTGGCCTGATGGTCCGGTCGAGAGCTACCGGCTCGAAAAACCGACTGTCGCCATTGGACGTTCAACCGGTAATGACATCGTGCTCGATACCACGGCGGTGTCGCGGTATCACACCACCATCTCATTCCGAGGCCAGCAAGCGGCGCTGGAAGATCTGGCGTCGGTCAACGGGACGTATGTGGACGGCGTGCGGCTGGCCGCCAACGAGCCTTATTCGCTGCGGGGCGGCGAAGAGATTCAGATCGGCGACGTGCGTCTGATCTTCCACCCGGCGGCGGAAGAAACCCTGGCTTCGGGCGATACCACACAGCGCATCGTGGTCACCCAGCCGACCTACCGCGTCGAGCTGGAAGGCCCGGACATGGCCGTCGCGCCCGGCGCGCACACACAGGCTACGGTGCGTATCGAAAACCTGGGCGACGAAGAAGATCACTATTTCCTCGAAATCGACGGGCTGCCTAAGGGCTGGGCGCGGATCGATCAGGTTGAACTCGAAGTGTCGCCCGGTGGTCAGAATCAGGCCGTTATCAGCTTCAAGCCCCTGCGCCGCAGCGAAAGCCTGCCCGGCGATCACCGTTTTATGGTGCGCGTGCGGTCCCGCTCGAACCCAGCGTATACGGTCGATGCTCCGACGACGCTGCACGTGCTGCCGTTCAGCGGGTTTGGCATGGCGCTGGGAACCACACAGCTGGTCGCTGGCGAACCTTTCAAGCTCTACGTGCACAATCAGGGCAACGCGCCGCTGCCGATCACCGTTCAGGGTGCGGATCGGGCGCGGCAGCTTCGTTTCCGCCCGCCAATGTCGCGGCTGACGCTGGCTCCGGGCGAGCGGCAGACCCTGAACGGTGTGGTGGGGTTGCGCCGCAGACGGTGGTTCGGCGCAACCCGCGAGCATGAATTTGCTGTTGTGGCCCGGTCGCATGATGCGGCGGGCTTTTCGGCGTCCGTGCCCGGCACGATGACCGAGGCGGGCGTTTTGCCGGGGTGGGTTCCCGTGCTGGCGATCCCGGCAGTGCTGCTGCTGGCGGCGCTGTTGATCGGCTTCGTCGTGCTGGTGCTCGATCGCGCGGGCGAACCGGAACCGACGCCCGTGCCGCCCGCGATCAACCGGTTTGAAGTGTCCAATGCGGCGCTGACGCTGGGCGACGTGACGGACGTGATCTGGGACGTGACGGGCGCGGAGGATCTGGTGCTGATCGTTGCGCAGGGGAATTCCGAGCGGCGGGTTCCATTGACGGCGGAAAACGCGCCGCTGCCGCTGACGTTCGACCAGACCGGGCAGTTCCACCTGACGCTGCATGCAACGCGCGGCGAGATGGAATCGACGGCTGAGGCTACCGTCGAAGTGCGCCCGGCGGTGACTCTGACCCTTCAGGCGGGCGAGACATCCACCCTCATTCGCAATGCGGAGCAGACGGTTACCCTGACGTGGACCGTCAACGGCGCACAGTCGGTGGAGGGCGGGGTGAATGTGCAGATCGAAAGTTCCGATCCGTCGCTGGCGCTACCGACAGGGGCGCTGCCTGCCTCCGGCTCACAGGATCTGACGGTCGTGCCGCAGGCTGGCGCGGTCGAGTGGCTGGTGACGCTCAACGCGACGGGGCAGGATGGTGTCGTCGCCAGCGTGACGCAGAAGCTGCCGATCGCCGATCCGGTTTGCGAGCTGACCGTGGCCCGCACGCTCGTGCGGCGTGGCCCAGGAGAGAGCTATCCCGCCGCTGCGCCGACGTTGGAGCGCGCCGCCAACGGCACGGCGCTGTCGCCGCTGGCACGCGATCCCTCGGGCGAGTGGCTGCTGGTTGAACTTGGCACGAGCGGCGAGGCGCGTACCGGGTGGGTCGTCGCTGTCGATTTTAACTGCACGAACGTCGATCCCGGCCAGTTGGTCGTCTCCGAGAACTACCCCGAGCCGCCTGTTCTGACGCCTTCTCCTACTGCCAGCCGCGTCCCGACCGGCACACCCGCTTCGGCGACGGCGACTCCGACGGGCGCAAGTGCGACGTCTACTGCGCGCCCCGCAGCTTCCCGGACGCCGACGGGGCCCTAAAAGCGGTTTTACGCGCGACCTTCTGTTAAAATATAGAACATCCGTTGTGTTTGTCCCCGGCGGCGAGCGTGCGTAACGCCGGGCAGCAAGTGGGTAGACGGTGAAATAAATCGACGTGCGCCGCGTATCATAGTGTAAACCGGATCTTGCGCCCACCGATGGAACCCTGACCGTTGAACCAACGTCTTAAGACCGTGAACCGTCCACTGACTGTCTGGCTTTTGCTCGTGATTCTGGCCCTGCCGATCCTGGTTGGGTTTGCACCCTCGCGCCAGGATCAACTCAGCGTCGATCTGTCGGTTAGCGCCGGGTACGATGGTTATTTCCGGCAGGGGCAGTGGGTCGCCGTGCGCGCGGAGATGGCGAATAACGGCCCAAGCCTGGACGGAATGCTGCGCGTGCGTTCCGGCGGGATCGGCGGGCTGGCGGAAACGATCTACCAGACGCCCGTATCGCTCGCTCAGGGTGTGCGCAAACAGGTTTTCCTGTACGTGTCGCTGGACACCACCGCGCAGCGCATTCAGGTGGAAGTGGTTGACGATAAGGGCGAAGTCGCCGGACGTGCGGACGTGCGGGTGCTGCTGGTCAACCGCAGCGACGTGCTGTACGCGGTTGTGAGCGAGTCGCTGCTGGGCGCGGTCGATATGACCGGGCTGATTCCGGGTACGGGCGAAGCACACCAGACCAACTGGCGGATCGAGCAGATTCCGCCGCTGGCTGATGCGCTGGCCGGGCTGGATGTGCTGATGTTCCACGATGTGGACACGGGTACGCTCAGCGCCGATCAGGTAGAGGCGATCCGGGCGTGGGTGCTGCAAGGCGGCCATCTGATCGTGGCCGGGGGCGAGTTCTGGCAGCGGACCACGGCGGGTTTTTCCGACTTGCTACCTGTTACATTGGAAGGCACGCGGCCCATCGAGTCGCTGGTCGGGTTGGCGGATTATCTGCGGGCGGACAGCGCTCCGCTGGACGGGGGCACGACGCTGACCCGCGCCACTGTGCGACCGGGGGCGCGAGCGCTCGTGACGCTCGACGGCGAGCCGCTGATCGTGCGCGACATGGTAGGCAGCGGAACGGTGGACTTTCTGGCGGTCGATCCGCAGACCGAGCCGCTGCGCTCGTGGGCGGATATGGACCGGCTGTGGTATACGCTGGTGGCAAGCGCCGGGCAGCAGCCAAGCTGGTTGGCGGGTAACGAAAGCTGGACGATGGCGCGCGAGGCGACATTGACCGCCTCCAATACGGCTCTGCCATCTTTTACGCAGTTATGCGGCTTTCTGGCTTTGTATATCGTGCTGATCGGCCCGGTCAACTATCTGGTACTGAAGCGGTTGAACCGCCGCGAATGGGCCTGGGCGACGATCCCGGCGCTCATTCTGATATTCAGCGTGCTGGCGTACACCGTAGGCTTCAATCTGCGCGGCAACGTGCCCTCGCTCAACCGTCTGGCGACGGTGATGGTGTGGCCCGATGCGGAGCAGGCGCGGGTCAACGGGCTGGTTGGCGTCCAATCGCCGCGCCGCACCACGTATGATCTTGCGGCGGCGGAAGGGGACACCCTGCGCACGCTGCCGGACGTGGGCACGGGGCTTGGCGTGGCCGCGACCGTGACCGAAGGGCAGCGTACCGTGGCGGAAGATGTGCCGATCGATGCGGGCATGTCGGCCAGCTTTGCGATGCGCGGCAGCATCCCCGCGCCGACCGTGGAAGGGCAGGCCGTGTGGCGGCTGAACGATGCAGGCACGGCACGGGTGCGAGGCACGGTGACCAACACGCTCGATTATCCGCTCGAAGGCGCGGCGATTCTGGTCAAAGGCGAGAGCCGCTATTTGGGCACGCTTGAGCCGGGAGAAACACGCAAGTTCGATATCTCGATTGGCCCGCAAGATCCCGGCCCGCTGGGATTGGGCCAGGACAGTTGGCTGTCCACGGTTTCCGCGCTGCCGTGGGGCTACAACGGCCTGGGGTGGTGCTTTACGGCGGACGGTATCGGGCTGACGATGTCGGACGTGATGCGCGGCGAGCCGTTCCCGTGCGAATCGAGCGGGATCGCCCGGCAACAGCAGGAACTCCGGCGGCGCTACCGGCTGTTGGGGGCGTTCGTGGTCGATTACGACGTCAGCGGCGGGCGCGGCAGCGGGGTGTATTTGTTCGGGTGGACGGATAATCTGCCGCTCGATGTAAACCTGCTGGACCGCCAGCAGAAGCAGGAAGATACCGCGCTGCTGATGGTGTCGCTGCCGGTGACGGTCGAGGGGACCAGCCAGCAGGTGGTCGTCCCGCCGGGATTGACGACGTGGAGCGTGGTGCGGGGCGGTGACGCGCGTACCGCGATCGATTTGACGCCAACCGGCTTCCAGCTTAACAACAACGAGCGCGCCGTGTTCGAGTTCATGCCGCTGCCCGACATGCGGCTGGCGCAGGTCGATGAGCTGACGATCGGTTTTTCGGCGCAGGGCGCGCTGAGGTTGGACGTGTGGGATTGGGATACGGATGCCTGGACCGAGGTGGAGGTCGATCCCAATACGAACAGCGCGACGATTTCGAACGCGGCGGCTTTCGTAGGCCCTGAAAACGCGGTGCGGATCAGGGTGCTGCTCGAAGATCCGACCTTGTTCAACGAGGTGGATTACCTCAAAGTGGGCTATCGCGGTGTATTGGCCGCCGCGCAGACGGAGCTGGAATGACGGTGGGCGCAGGCACAGCAGAAGAATTCATCATCGAGACTGATAATCTCGTCAAGACGTACGGCAAGCTGACGGCGGTCAACGGTGTGTCGCTGCGCGTGCCGCGCGGGGCGATTTACGGCTTCGTGGGGCCGAACGGCGCGGGTAAGACGACCACGATGCGCATCCTCACTACGCTGATTACGCCAACTTCCGGCACGGCGACGGTCGCTGGGTATTCGGTCACGCAGAACCCGCGTGAGGTCCGGCGCGCGATCGGGTATATGCCCGATTTCTTCGGCGTGTACGACGACATGAAGGTGTGGGAATACCTCGATTTCTTCGCGGCGTGTTACGAGATCCCCGAACGGGAGCGCCCGGCATTGGTGAACGACCTGCTGGCGCTGGTCGATCTGTCGCACCGCCGAGACGATATGGTGGAAAAGCTCAGCCGGGGTATGAAACAGCGGCTCAGCTTGGCGCGGACGCTGGCGCACGACCCGGAAGTGCTGATTCTGGACGAGCCTGCTTCGGGCCTCGATCCGCGCGCGCGCATCGAGATCCGCGAGCTGCTGGTCGAAATGGCGCGCATGGGCAAGACGATCTTTTTCTCGTCGCACATCCTGGCGGACGTGGCGGAGATCTGCACGCACCTCGGCATTATTGAGAGTGGGCAGATGGTGGCGCAGGGAACCGTTTCGGAGATCCGGCAGCAGCTTCTGCCCACGCGCGAGATCATCATCACGCTGCTGAACCGCACCGAGGAAGCCAAAGAGACGCTGATGAAGGTGGAGGGCGTCACGGGCGTGACCGATCTGCCGACCGAGCAGGGGCGCGGGCGCATTCGTGTGGACTTCAGCGGAAGCGACGAGGCGGTGAGCCAACTGCTACTGGCGCTGTCGAGCCAGAGCATCCCGGTGGTCAGCTTCTCGGAAGAAACGCGCGACCTTGAATCGGTCTTCATGCGCGCGACGAAAGGCATTGTGTCATGAGCGCCGACGTTGGCGTGACGCCGCCCGCCCCGGCGCGGCCCCGGCTGCTGCACGGGCTGACCGATAACCCGGTCATTCTGAAGGAACTGCGCGGGCGGATGCGCGGCGCGCGCGCGTTCGTGGTGATGACCATCTACCTGCTGCTGCTGGGGGCGTTTACGGCGCTTGTGTACGTCGCGGTGGCCGAATCGACGTTGACGGTGGGCGCGCAGGTCAACGTGGGCGAGATTGGGCGCACGCTGTTTACGGGCGTCGTCGGGATCGAGATGATGCTGGTGGCGTTTATCGCACCCGCGTTCACGGCAGGTGCGATCAGCGGCGAACGCGAGCACCAGACGTACGATCTGCTGCGCACGACGCTGCTGGCGCCGTCGCGGCTGGTGCTGGGCAAGCTGCTGTCGGCGCTGTTGTACGTGCTCCTGCTGCTGCTGGCGGCGATCCCGCTGCAAAGCATCGCGTTTTTCTTTGGCGGCGTGGCCGAAACCGAGGTGATCCTCGCGTTCCTGATCCTGTTCATGACGGCACTGCTGTTTTGCACGATGGGGATCTACTTCTCGTCGCGGACGAAGCGTACCATGTCCGCGAGCGTGCTGACCTATTCGGTGGCGAGCTTCATCACGTTTGGACTGCCGCTGATCCTGGGCAGTATCGTGCTGGTGCTGGGCATTACATCGGGCGGGGCCGTGCCGTCGAGCAGCGAGGCTTTGCTCGTTTACCTGTTCGGCTTTTTACTGTGCACCAACCCGGCGGTGACCGCCGTGCTGACCCAGTACGTGCTGCTCAACGAACACACCCTCGGCTTTTTTTCGTATACATTATCAGGTGGCGAAACGATCCCGCTCATTTCGCCCTGGATTCCCTTTGTGCTCATTTACGCGGGGCTGACCGTGCTGTTCTTCGTGCTGTCCGTGCGACGCGTCCGCATGATCGAAAACTGATGCCGCGCCATGCGGCCTTGAGGTAAGCGTCATGGCGATCAATGCTGCCACCCTGGAACAAACCGGGACCTACCTGGAACGCCGCGTCCGGCGGTGGGATCGACGCCTGCGGCTGGTGCAGAGCGCGATCTGGCTGCCGCGCGGGCTGATCGCGGGGTTGATCGTGGCGGTGGCGCTGGCGTCCGTGGCGCGGACGCGGGTCTGGCTGCTGCCGCGCGACGTTGCGCTGCTTTCCGGTGCGGTGATCGCGGCGGCGGGACTGCTGGCGCTGCTCGGCGTGTGGCTGCGCCCCCAACCGCTGCCGCGCCTCGCGCGGACGTTCGACCGGCGCTTTGGCCTCAAGGACCGGGTAAGCACCGCGCTGGAACTGGTCAGTGGATCGATCCTGGCGGTCGAGTCGATGGCGGAGCGCCAGCTTGACGACGCCGTTCGTACGGCGTTGGGCGTGAATGCGGCGGCGCGGCTGCCGATCCGCGTGCGGTGGCGGGAGTTGATCGTGCTGGTGGCGCTGGCTGGGGCACTGGCTTATTTGCTGTTGGCTCCCAATCCGCGTGCGGACGAACTGCGCGCGCAACAGGCGCTCGATGCCGCGCTGGCCGAACAGGCGCAGGCGCTGGACGCGACGATCGAGGAGATCGAGCAGGACGGCCAGCTTACTCAGGCGGAAAAGGACGCGCTGACCGAACCGCTGAAAGAAGCGCGCGATACGCTGAACCAGCAGGACGTCACGCAACCGGAAGCGGTCGCGGCGCTGGCGGAAGCGGGACAGTCGCTGAAGGAACTATCTGATGGGATGCTGCCGGAGCAGCAGCAGGACTACGAACAGGCGGCGCAGTCACTCGATGGGTCGCAGATGACGCAGCCGCTTTCGGATGCACTCAGCGCGCCCGATCTCCAGCAGGCGGCGCAGGCCTCGGATCAGTTGGGAGAGGCCGTCGATCAGAACGAACTCAGTGAGGCGGAACGTGAAGATCTGGCGAACCGTCTCGATCAGGCCGCGGATGCTCTGGAGCAAAGCAATCCGGCTCTGGCCGAGCAAATGCGCAAGGCCGCCGACGCACTGCGCGAGGGTGATACACGCGCAGCGCAGGACGCGTTGAGTCAGGCGGCGGAAGCACTGCGCGAACAACAGCAGCAGCTTGACCAGTCGTCGCTTTCGGAGCAGGCGCAGTCGGCGCAGCAGCAGACCTCCAACAGCCAGCAGCAGATCGCGCAGGCGGGGCAGACGCCGCAAGATGGCCAATCCGCGCCGGAGACCGGACCGGGGCAGCAGAGCGCCCAACAGCAAGGCAGCCAGACCGGGCAGCAGCAGGGACAGCAGCAAGGCCAGAGTGCCCAGGAGGGTGAACCGGGCGCAGAAGGTCAGGCGGGGTTGCAGTCTGAGGGTCAGAACGGCGACGCGCAGGCGCAGGGTGAGAGCGGCCAGTCGTTAGGCAATGAAGCGCAGGGGGGCGAGGGCGAAGGCCAACCGCAGGGCGCCGAAAGCGAAGGCCAGGGCAGCAGCGGCGCGCAGCAGGGCGCACAGTCGGGCGAGGGCGCGTCGGGAGATGCGCAGCAGAGTGCGTTCGGCGCGGGGCAGGGCGAAGGCGGCGCGGGCAACGACGACACCTCGGGCGTCCAGCAAGATGGCGCGATGCAGCCCGGCGGCGGATCGGGCGACACGAGCGGCGACCCGGGCGACTACGAGTCGCCGTACAATCCATCCACGATTGGCGGGCAGAGCAGCGATCAGGTGGACGTGGGCGGCGAGGTGACCGATCCCAACGCGCTGCCGGTGCAGCAAGGGGAGTTCGGCCCGAACCCCAGCGGCGAATCGTCCCTGTCGTATACGGGTGTCTACGGGAATTACCAGGGCGCTGTGAGTGACGCGCTCACCAGCCCGCGTATACCGCTCGGTCAGCGGGACGTCATCCATGATTATTTCTCAGCGCTGGAGCCTTGAGGCCCGGCACACAGCACAGAAAGAACAAAACCCGTGAGTAGTAGGTCAGTCCGGTGGAGAAGCCTTAGCCTGATCCTGTTAGCGGCGGTTGGTCTGTCGGGGTGCATTCAACCCGCATCGACCGAGACCCCGCCCACGGCAACCGCGCCCGTCATTATCCAACCGCCGACGGCGACCCTGGCCGCGGACGGAATGCCCGCCGCGCCGGATACTGCTGCCGCCAGCGCACCGACCGCGACGACTGCCGAAATCGTAGCGCCTCCCGCCGCACAGCCGTACGTCGAGTCGTTTGTGCTTGCGCGGGGACAGGCCGCAGTCGATCTGGTGGTGTGGGGCGATGCGCAGCTTGGTCCGGATCGTCTGATCGGGTTTTCGTATACCGAGGCGGGCGGTTTTCCGTGTTCCGGCTTCCTGCTGGTTTCAGCGACGGCAAACAACGGCGCGATCGCCTGTGCTGTCGATCCGGCATCGACCGCGCTGGCAAGCACGTCTTACATTTCCACATCGGACGGACAGCCTTACACCATTGTCTTTGGGCGCGTGACCGATCCGACGATCACGGCGCTGGCGGTGATCTTCGACGACGGCAGCAACCAGACCGTGGGCCTCAGCGCGGGCGGTTACATGGTGCTGCACGCGGACATCGTGTCGGTCGTTGTGATCACGGCGATCAATGCCGAGGGTAATACCGTTATCGACAATATTCCGCAGATCCCGGCCAGTTAATCGCGCACACCGCGCAGAGCCGGAGATAAATGGATTTCGGGTAAGGATGGGACGATGAGCGACATGACGGCAGTGCAGAGCATCAGCATCGATGATTTCCACCAGACCGCAGACGCCATCCTGGCCGAAGTGGGCAAGGTGATCGTCGGCCAGGATGAGGTCGTGCGGCAGGTGTTGATGTGCGTGATCGTGGGCGGGCACGCGTTGCTCGAAGGCGTGCCGGGCCTGGGCAAAACGATGCTCGTGCGCACGCTGGCGGATGTGCTCGATTTGAAGTTTGCGCGGGTCCAGTTTACGCCGGACCTGATGCCCGCCGACATTCTGGGCACGAATATCATGGAAGAAGGCGAGGACGGGCGGCGTATGTTCCGCTTCGAGGCGGGGCCGGTGTTCGCCAACCTCCTGCTGGCGGACGAAATCAACCGCGCGACGCCCAAAACGCAGTCCGCGCTGCTGGAAGCCATGCAGGAAAAAACGGTGACGGTCGCCAATCATCGCTACCAGCTCGATCAGCCGTTTTTCGTGCTGGCGACGCAGAATCCGCTGGAAATGGAAGGTACCTATCCACTGCCGGAAGCACAGCTCGACCGGTTCCTGTTCAAGATCGACGTGTTGTTCCCGTCCGCAAGCGAGCTGGTCGAGATCATGGGCCGCACCACCGGCCTGGGCTCGCCGCACGCGAGCATCGCTGCAAACGGCGCGCGCATCCTGGCAATGGGCGACTTGGTGCGGCAGGTCCCGATTGCGACGCACGTCAGCGAGATGATCGCGCGGCTGGTGATCGCTACCCATCCCGACAGCGAGGACGCATCCGATCTGGTGCGGCAGTATGTGCGTTATGGGTCGAGTCCGCGTGGGGGGCAGGCGCTGGTGCTGGGCGCGAAGGTCAATGCGCTGCTGGAAGGGCGCTACAACGTCGCGTACGAAGACGTGCTGGCCGTGGCTGCGTCTGCGCTGCGCCACCGTATCCTGCTCAATTTTGAGGGGCAGGCGGAAGGCGTTTCGACCGACGACGTGATCGCGGACCTGCTGGCTCGCGTTCCGGTTGAGTGATGCCGATGACGACCGTCGATCTGCTCCAACGCTTATTCACTGCGCCGGATCCTGATGATGTGTGGAAGCTTCACCCGCTGCTGCTCGCGTGGGACGATCCGCGTGCAGATACGGCGCGAGACTTGGCCGGAAACTTTTACACTTACCTGTGTGCTGTACGCAACAAGCTGACGTCGCTGCACTATAACGAGTTCGCGGTGGCGTTGTCTGCCGGGGCGGCAGGCATGGCCGTGCTGAGTGATGCCGTCGAAGGGCTGCGTGACGCGCCGGAACAACTGCTGGGCAGCGTACTGCTGGGCGGGCTGTCGGGCGCGTTGGAGACGCTGGCCGCGTACCAGTATGTGAGAGCGTGGGGGCCGGACTATTTCTCGGCACACGAGACAGCGGCCTGGGCGCTGTATGGCGCGTTGTGGGATCTGTCGGTGGGGCTGCGACCCGACCTGGATACGGGTGCGCGCGCGATACTGATTGAATCTCTGCTCGCGCCGGTGCGCGATCCCGATCTGCCGGGCAGCATCCGCGCGGCGGTCGTGGTGCGGCTCTTCCAGGTGCTGCTGGCGGTCGCCATGCGGCCCCTGCTCGACGCACAGGCTGTGCCGCAAGTGTCCGAACGGGTGGAAGGATAGAGTCGTGGAATCGCAGCCTGCCATTCATATCGAGCATCTCGTCAAAACCTTTGGCGGCCTACGCAAGCGGAAGCGCATCCAGGCCGTGCGAGACATTAGCTTTGAAGTTCCCGCCGGGACGGTATACGGCTTTTTGGGGCCGAACGGCGCGGGCAAGACGACCACGATCCGCATGCTGCTGGATCTGATTCACCCTACGCGCGGGGATGCATACATCTTCGGGCAGCACGTACACCGCAATCACGGCGTGCTGCGGCGTGTGGGGGCGATTGTCGAAGGCGCGATGTTCTACAACTTCCTCAGCGCGCGGCGCAATCTGGAAGTGTTGGCGCGCACAGGCGATCACTACGACGCGGCGCGGATCGATTCGCTGTTGGAGCAGGTCGGGCTGACACCGCGCGCAGGCCAGCGCGTCAAGGGGTATTCCACAGGCATGAAGCAGCGGTTGGGGCTGGCGGCGGCACTGCTCAGCGATCCGGACCTGCTGATTTTGGACGAGCCGACGAACGGTCTCGACCCGAGCGGGATGCACGAGATCCGCTCGTTTATCCGCGATCTGGCCGACAGACAGGGCAAGACGGTGTTTCTGTCCAGCCACCTGCTGGGCGAGATCGAACAGATCTGCGACCGGGTGGCGATCATCAACAGGGGGCAGATCGTGCGTGAAGGCGTGGTCGCGGATCTGTTGGCGGGCAAAGTGCAGCTTCATGTGGAAGCCGACCCGATCGCGCAGGCGGCGGCGCTGCTGAACGAGCGGTGGCCGGTCGTGTCGGTGAACGGCGGGCTGGATATCACCGCCGCGCGCGAGGATATGCCGCACATCGTCCGGCGGCTGGTGGAAGGCGGCGTGGACGTCTATCAGGCGGTCAGCCAGCGGCAGACGTTGGAAGATTATTTCCTGGCCGTGACAGGGGATGGACCCGCTCATGATTAACCTGTTCCGGGCCGAATGGGCCAAAATCAACGGAAACCGCTGGGTATCGGGCTGTATGATCTGGATTTTTCCGATCGGCGCGGTGGCGATTATGCTGCTGCTGGGCGTGATCATGGCATTTTCATCCGCCACGCGAGCGTCGTTTGCCACCGATAATTCGGGCTGGAACGACATGCTGGTGGGGACGTGGAGCATCCTCAATAACCCACTGGGTCGTTTGCTGCTGCTTGGGTTCACAGCGGTGATCTTCGCAGGGGAATACCAGTGGAGCACGTGGAAAAACGTCGTGCCGCGCAGCCGCCGCGTGTCATTGATCCTCACAAAATTCTTCACGTTGGGCGTGTTCGTGGTATTCGCGTTCGTGATCATGTCGATTTTGCTGGCGGTGGGCTGGGGCATCCTGACGTGGATCGCGGGAGGGCACTATGGCCCGCGTGTCACGATGGATGTTGTGCGCGACGTGGCGGGTGATTACGGGCTGGCAGCAGGGTTGGCGTTCATCTCAACGCTGATCGCAGCCGGATTTGCGGCGCTGGCGGGGATGCTGACGCGATCGATCCTGGGCGGGGTGCTGGTCAGCTTCGCCGTCACGTTGGGCGAGGCAGCGTCGGCGATTGGGCTGAGTATCATCGCGTTTTTCCTCGACTGGGCCCCGGTGCTCAAGCTGTACCGGTTCACGCCGACGTATAACCTGCTCAACGTCAACGAGTGGATCGTGAACCATCAAGCTGTCGTGATGGATATGTCGTACGGTGATACCAAACACGTTGTGCTGTCGAACAGCATGGAGTTTTCGCTGCTGGCGTTGGGGGTGTGGATCGTTGGGTTAATCGCACTGACGGCATACTGGTTCCAGCGGCAAGACGTTACCTCGTAGGGCGCTATGGCTGAGCGATTTTTCGACGAAAAGACGCTGCGCAAACTGGACCGGCTGGTGCTGGTCGCCAATCAGGTGCGCGCCGGGGCAATCAAGGGCGAGCGGCGGTCGGCGCGGCGCGGCACCAGCATCGAGTTCGCGGACTATCGCAACTATGCGCGCGGCGACGATCTGCGCCGGTTGGACTGGAACATCTACGCGCGGCTGGATCGCCCGTACATCAAGCTGCTGGAAGACGAAGAAGATCTGGCCGTGCACATCATTGTGGACGGCTCCGCAAGCATGGACTGGCCGCGCGCAGGCAGCCGCGAGCAGCATAAGTTTCTGTATGCCTGCCGGGTG
Source organism: Aggregatilinea sp. (assembly GCF_036822615.1). Taxonomy (NCBI): domain Bacteria; kingdom Bacillati; phylum Chloroflexota; class Anaerolineae; order Aggregatilineales; family Aggregatilineaceae; genus Aggregatilinea; species Aggregatilinea sp. The sequence goes on from NZ_DAISHJ010000007.1 coordinate 91,071, forward strand.
GCGGCGGGGCTGGGCGCGATTGCGTTAAGCACGGGCGACCAACTGAGCTTCAGTATGATGCGCCAGGATGGAATCGGGCGCTGGGGACCGTTCCGAGGGCGCGGACAGGTGCTCAACCTGCTCGGCTGGCTGGAAAAGCAGCGCACGCGTGGGCTGGTCGAGCTGAACGAGGCACTGCGGGACGTGGCCCGACGCACGACGCGGGCCGGGCTGGTGGTCGTGCTGACGGATCTGATGTCGCCGGAGGGCTATCAGGACGGGCTGCGCGCGCTGCAAGGGCGTGGGCACGAGGTCGCGCTGCTCCAGGTGCTGTCGCCGGATGAGATCGATCCGCCGGTGATGGGCGATCTGAAGCTGATCGACGTGGAAACGGGCATCCCGCAGGAAGTCAGCATCGATGCGGAGATGCGCGCGCTGTACCTGGAACGTTTTCAGGCGTGGCAGGCGGAAATTGGCATGACGTGCGCGCGGCGCGGCATTCATTATGCGATGGCACAGACTTCGACGCCGTGGGAGCAGGTGATTTTATCGGATTTGCGGCGGGCGAGCGTGGTTCGCTGATGGGCGTGACACGCGACAGCAGACCCCTGCGGGGGACATTGGCGATCCTGGTCGTGGTGCTGATCGCCGCGTTTGGGCTGCGCGTGTGGGATCTGGGCGAGCCGAGCGTATGGCACGACGAGGCGTGGTCGATCCGGGCGATCCGCGATCCTATTCACACGCCGGACGACAATACGCCGCCGGTCTATTACGCCGCCATGCATCTGTTATGGCTGGGCGCGGGGGACAGCGCCTTCGCGCTGCGGCTCGGCTCGGTGCTGATCGACCTGATCACGGTGGCGCTGGCGGCACATCTTGCGCGACGGTGGGCGAGCCGCGATGGGGCGATTCTGGCGGCGATCCTGTTCGCGCTGTCGCCGCTGCTGTGGGCCTACGCGCGCGAGATCCGTGCCTATGTGGTCGTGCCGCTGCTGGCGCTCGTGCTGCTGCGGCAGACTGACGTGCTGCTGACGCCGGGAAAACGGGCCTCGTGGCGGGTGTGGCTGGCGGTGCTGATTCCGGAGCTGGTGCTGCTGTACACGCATAACCTCAGCGCGCCGGTGATCGCGTGGCTGAACGTGGTCATGATCGCGGCGTGGGGCTGGGAACGGCAATGGCGGGCGCTGGCGATGTGGCTGGGGAGTCAGGCGGCGCTGCTGGTGCTGTATTTGCCGTGGCTGTTCGGGCAGTCTCCAAGCGGGACGCCGCTCAATTCGCCGCCGGAGATCGGCCTTGCGCTGGTGTGGAAGATCTGGCAGTCGTATTTTGCGCCCGTGCCGGTGCAGATCGGCGCGGACAACGCGCTGATGATCGCCAGCGCCTTGATGGGCGCGGCGGCGCTGGTGAGCGTCGGCGCAGTGCTGGCGTGGGATCGCAGCCGCCCGGCGCTGCTGGTGCTGTCGCAGGCGGCCCTGCTGCCCGTATTTTCGACGGTGGAACTGCTGGCGGCGCACATCGATTTCCACCCGCGCTACTATATTGTCGGCGTCCCGGCGGCGCTGCTGCTGATTGTGCTGGGCGCGCACAGCGTGCCAAGCCTGGATCTGCGGCGGCTGGCGGTCCCGGCGGGAATCGCGCTGGCGTTTGGCGCGGCGACGGCGAGTTTCATCCCGCTGTTTGATACGCCGCGCTACCAGCACGATGACTTCCGCGCGCTGGGCGAATATTATGCGCGGCTGCCGGAAGACGCGATTATCCTCGTACCGTACGGCTGGGAGCCTGCGCTGGAGGAATATTACATCGAGCGGCTGGACATCCAGGCGGATGTATTGGGGATCGATCTGCACAGCGGCGCGCAGACGGCCATCGACGCGATCAATGCTGCGCTGGCGGCGCGCACGCTGCCGGTGCATGTGGAACTGCTGACGTGGTACCAGCTTCCGGCGGACGTGCGCGGCATGTACCCGTGTTTGCTCGAATCGGCGGGCGCGCGAGACGGCGACGCGTTCACCGTGCAGGGCATCACCACGACCGGATACCGCATCGAGCGGCCCGTCGCACTGGTGGATCTGGCCGTCGATCCGGTCGAGTATGGGCGCGTGGCGCTGGCCGGGGCGGCGTTCGGCGGCGAGACGACGATCTGCCTGCGCACGGAATGGACGCAGTCCCAGGCGAGCGACCGGGATTGGCGGGTGGCGGCGCGGCTGCTGACGACCGATCCGGCAGGGTGGGTGATTGCGCGGTCCGATGGTGACATCCGGCGCGACGATCAGGCGGCCAGCTCGGAATGGGAGCGCGGCGACCGGGGCGAAGGGTACAGCCTGCTGCGGCTGCCGCCCGGTACACAGCCGGGGGACTATGCGCTGCAGCTCAACGTGTACAGCGCACAGGAGCCAGACGGGATCGACCGGCTGGTGAACGGCATTCCGTCCGGGCGCGTGACGGATCTGGGCACGGTGGCGCTGGACGGGGCGACGAGACTGCCGTTCGATGCTGTTCCGTATGCAACCGAGATCCCGGTGAGCGAGGGCGTTACATTGGTAGGCTATGATGTGCCAGGCGGGGAGGCGTTAACTCCCGGCCAGAATCTGCGTATAACCCTGTACCTGACCTCCGCGCTGGATCAAACGAGCGGAACGCTCGATCTGGGCGGCGATGGATGGTCGATGTCAGACCCGATCCGCGTGGTTGCGGGCTCGAACCTGGATCTGCACGACTTCGTGATTCCCGCCGAGGCAAATGGCGCCGTGACGCTGAGACTCGTGCCCGAAGACGGCGAACCGGTCGCGCTGGAAACCTGGACGGTCGAGCCGAGCGATCACCTGATGGCTGCGCCACCGTTCGACGTGGCGGTGGATGCGGCATTCGGGGATCTGGCGACGCTGGCAGGATTCACGATAGAAACATCGAACATTCGCGCCGACGCGCCGCTGGATCTGACACTGGTGTGGCACGTGGACGCGACGACGAGCACGTCGTATAAAGTGTTCACGCACCTGCTGGACGCGGATGGCGTGGTGGTGGCGCAGCACGACGGGTATCCCGCAGACGGGGATCGCCTGACGACCGGGTGGGTGCCGGGTGAGTATGTGGTCGATGCGCACGCGTTGGACTTCGAGCGCGACTATCGCGGCTCCGCCCAACTTGAGGTCGGCCTGTATAACCCGGATACCGGTGAGCGCGTGATCCTCGCCAACGGAGCCGATCATCTCATTCTGCCGGTTGAGATTACGGTCGAATAACCCATGTTCTCATCGCTTTCGTTTCTGACTCCGCTGGCGCTGGCTCTGGCCGCGCTGGCGATCCCGATCATCCTGCTGTATATGCTGCGCCTGCGCCGGACCGAGATGCAGGTGTCGAGTACATTTTTGTGGCAGCAGCTCGTGCGGGACCGGGAAGCGAACGCGCCGTGGCAGAAGCTGCGGTTGAGCTGGTTACTCCTGCTGCAACTGCTGATCCTGTTTGCGCTGGTGCTTGCGCTTGCGCGGCCCTTCGTGGAGGTCAAGACGATCACCACGGGGCGGATCGTCCTGCTGCTGGACGCGTCCGCGAGCATGACCGCGACGGATGTCACGCCGAGCCGATTCGCCGCCGCGCGGGATGTCGCGCTGGACATGGTGGACACGCTCGGACCGGATGACACGATGACGGTGATCCGCGTGAGCGACGTGCCGGAAGTGCTGGCGGCGGCTTCGCGCGACCGGTTGGTGCTGCGGAACGCGATCGAGTCGGCGGAGGCAGGTGCGGTCAGCGCGGACTGGCAGGCGGCGCTGACGCTGGCTGCCGCGGGCGGGGTCGGCGTGGACGCGCTGAAAGTCGTGCTGGTCAGCGACGGCGGGCTGCCGCCCGATCTGCCGCCCATCCCCGGTGACGTGCGGTATGTGCCGGTGGGGCGGTCGGACAGCAATCTGGCAATTTCGGCGCTGGCGATGGCAAGCCTGCCAGGGGAGCCCCCGCAGTTGTTCATGCGCATCACGAATTACGGCGACACGACGATGGACGTGATCGCAGACGTGCGGTTGGATGGCAGCGAGTCGATTTTCTGGGCGTACCGCTACACCATCCCCGCGCAGGGCAGCATCGACATCAACGACGTGGCGCTGCCGGAAGACTTCGATACGATGGCGGCAGAGCTGACACTGCCCGCCGGGGCGTCGGGACGCGATTACCTCGCAGCGGACAACGTGGCCGTTGCGGCGCGGGACCGGTCCGGCACCACGCGCGTGCTGCTGGTCATGCAGGACGAAAACCTGTTCCTGCGCCAGATCTTCCGCAGCTTGCCACAGATCGAGCTGGTCGAGGCGCAGGTGGGCGCCCCACTGCCGCAGCAGGCATTCGACCTGTACGTGTTCGACCGCTGGCTGCCGGATACGCTGCCGGATGGCGACCTGCTGCTGATTGATCCGCCGCAAGGGACGGACTTCTTCAGCATCAGCCCGTCGCGGCCCGCTGAAGACAACCTGACGGTGAATGTCGAAGATCCGCGCATGGTCAACGTCGCGCCCTATGCAAGCAGTATCACCTTGGGGCAGATCCGCCCATTGAGCGACATCGAGTGGGCGACGGTGCTGGCGCGCGTCGGCGACCAGCCGGTGATCGCTGCCGGGGAAGTCGAGAACCGGCAGGTGGCGCTGTTGGGGTTTGATGCGCGCTATCCGAATACCGATCTTGTGCTGCAGCCCGCATGGCCGATCCTGATCGCGGAGCTGGCAAGCTGGTTTTCGCCCGCGCAGGCGATCGATGTTACGGAGAGCCTGTCGCCGGGCACGCCTGTCATCGTGCACTTTGTGGAGGCTTCCGACCGGGCGGTGGTCACGCGACCGGACGGCGGTACGAGTGCGCTGGATACGACGAGCAGCACTGCCGTGTTCGCGGACACGCTGGAATCGGGCATTTACCACGTCACACTCTATGCGGGGGATCAGGTCGTGCGATCCGAACCGTTTGCGGTGAACTTGTTCGACGACGCAGAGAGCCGGATCGCCCCGGCCAGCAGTGTGACACTTGGCACGGCGACGATCACGCAGGCGGCGCGGCAGGAAACTGGCCGCCGCGAGTGGTGGCCGTGGGTCGCAGGGCTGGGGCTGGCCTTACTGGTGGCGGAGTGGTGGATTTATCACCGGACGCGCCACCGCCTGCCGCGCGCGGCATTAACCGGCGGTAGTTCTGCCACGCCAAAACTGAGAGAACGGGCGCGGGCGCTGTTCGAGCGGCGCAACCGCCGTGCGAGAGCCGGGGGCCGCCCCCTGGGTGCGAGGCGGTTGCGATGAGCTTTACGAATCCTGGCGCGCTGTGGCTGTTCCTGCTGCTGCCCATCTTCGCGGCGATCGGGTGGCCGCGCTTCGCGTACCGCCGCACGCGGGATACGATCAGCCTGATCATTCGCCTGCTGCTGGTTGCGCTGCTGATCGTCGGGCTGGCGGGGATCCAGGTGCAGCAGACGGCGGATAACCTCGCGGTGGTGTTTCTGGTAGACGTTTCGGACAGTGTGTCGGCGCAGCTGCGCAGCGCGGCGCTGGATTACGTGCGCGCGGCGTCGGCCACGATGAGCGAGCGCGATCAGGCCGCGGTGGTGCTGTTCGGAGCGAATGCGCTGGTCGAAATCCCGATGACGGACCGGCTGGAGCTGGTTCAGGCGGGAGCCGATCCGGTGCGGCTGAACACGGATCTGGCAGAGGCGATGCGGCTGGGGCTGGCGCTGTTCCCGGCGGACGCGGCGAAGCGCATGGTGATCCTCAGCGACGGCAAGCAGACTGTGGGCGACGCGGCGGAAGTCGCGCGGCTGGCGGCGGCAACAGGGGTACAAATCGACGTCGTGCCGCTGATTGCGACGGACGCGGTGGAGGGCACTACTGAGCCGGAAATCCTGGTGCAGAACGTCAGCGTGCCCGCGACGGTCAACGAGGGCGAACAGTTCGACCTGACGACGACGATTTTCAGCAACCGCGCCGATGCCGCCGCAGAAATACGCGTCCTGTCGTCGGGTGAGGTGATCGTACGGCAGGATGTGACGCTCCAGGTGGGCGAAAACACGTACGTGTTCCCCGATCTCAGCGTGCCGACGCCGGGCTTCGTGGATTTCCGCGTGGTGGTGGAGCCGCGCGGCGCGGATACGTTCTACCAGAACAACGAGCTTTCGGCGTTCACGGAGGTCACCGGGCCACCGCGTGTGCTGGTGGTTGCCAGCGATGTGCGGGAAGTCGAGTCCTTGCAGGCGGCGCTGGAAGAAACGGGGCTGCAAGTGGACGTGCAAGGACCGCGTGATCTGCCGATCGGGTTGGCGCCGCTGAGCGCTTACGACAGCATCGTATTGGCGAACGTCTCCGCGACGGAACTGGGCGCCGACCGGATGCGCTATTTGCAGGCGTATGTGCGCGACCTGGGCGGCGGTCTGGTGGCGGTTGGTGGACCGGACAGCTTCGGTGTGGGCGGCTACTTCGAGACGCCGATCGAGGAAACGCTGCCGGTCGATATGCGCTTGAAAGACCAGCAGCGCATCCCGCAGTTGACCATGCTGTTTGTCATCGACCGTTCGGGCAGTATGGAAGTCGCCAGCAGCAGCGGCGTGTCTAACCTGGAACTGGCGAAAGAAGCGGTCGTGCGGTCATTTGACTTGTTGAATAACAACGACCGCACGGGCGTGCTGTCGTTCGACGTGTCGGCCTATTGGGTGCTGCACCTGCAGGACCTGGGTGACGGGGCGAACCGCGACCAGATGCGGGCCGAAGTTGGTGCGCTACGGCCCGGTGGCGGCACGAATATCCGGCAGGCGCTGTTGGCGGCGGATGAGGTACTGCGGACCGATCCGTCTACGTTGAAACACATCATTTTGCTGACGGACGGCGGCGCGGACCAGAGTGGCATCGAAGCGACGGTCGATCGCATGTACCAGAACTACGGCATCACGACCTCGGTAGTGGCCGTGGGGCGCGATTACGTCGAATGGCTGCAGCAGGTGGCGACGGCGGGGCATGGGCAGTTCCATCTGGCGAGCGACGTTTCGACCATCCCGGCGATCTTCACGTCCGAGACTCTGCTGGCGACGCGCTCGTATATTTTCGAGGACGATTTCCGCCCGGCGCTGACGGCTACGCATCCGATTTTGCGCGGCATCGACAGCGTGCCCCTGCTGCACGGCTACGTGGCGACCTCGCCCAAGGAGACCGCCACGATGATCCTGACCGGGCCGGAAGACGACCCGATCCTGGCGGCGTGGCAGTACGGGCTGGGGCGCTCGGTGGCGTTCACGTCCGATGCGTCGTCGCGGTGGGGCAGCGACTGGATAGCCTGGGATGGGTATTCTGATTTTTGGAGTCAGGCGATCCGGTGGACGATCACCGAAGGCGCGGCGAGCAACATCGAGACACGCGTTGAGCAGCGCGGCGAGCAGGCTGTGATCGTGACCGACGTACGCGACAGCAACGGCAATTACCTGAACGGCATGCAGCTCGATGCGGCGATCGTCGGCAGCAACCTGGAAACGGCGACCGTACCGCTGCAGCAGACCGCGCCCGGGCGCTACGAAGCCACTTTTACGCCCGCGCAGGAGGGGTCGTACTTCATCACGGTGGCCGGCGCGCCTTCGGAAGACGAGGGCAGCGGTATCATGCAAACGACCGGCTGGGTGATGAGCTATTCCTCCGAATACCGGGTGGGGAGTGAAGACGACACCAACCAGTCGCTGGGGCTGCTGAATACGATCGCGCGGACGACCGACGGCGCGTCGCTGGCGGGTGATCCCGAAGACGCCTTCGCGCACGATTTGCACCACGAGCGCGCGGCGCAGCCCCTGTGGCCCGCGTTTATTCTGGCGGCGCTACTGCTGTTCCCGGCGGACGTGGCGGCGCGGCGGTTGGTGATCGGCTCGCGCGAGGTGGAACGCGTGCGCGGGGCGGTGGGCGGCGTCTTCACGCGGCGTACCAGCGAAACGCAGGCGCTCACCGAGGAGCGGTTCGGGCGATTGATGGACGCCAAAGGCCGTGCGCGATCGGTGCAGCCGGGTCCGGACCTGCCGCCGGCGCAGGAATCCGCGCCTGTTGAATCACGACGGCCCGCTGTACCCGACGCTGCGCCGAAACCCAAGCCCACGCCACCGCCGGAGGGGGGCAGTCTTGCCGCGCGGTTGATGGAGCGCCGCCGCCCGTCGTCGGACAAAAAAGACGAGTAAAGCGGCCCTCTGCCTCTTGAATCTTCCCGTTTATAAGCCGCAACGAATAGGACAAGTTCAATTCCCTTGCTCAAAGTACTGGTGACAGGCTCAAAATGGATGAGGTGGCTGCGATGGGCGATCGCGGCGCTGGCGCTGATGGGGTGCACTCTGGCACGCGGTGTTTCCGATCTGGCGACCAGCGCGCCGTCGCCGCTGCCGCCGACGCCGACACGTGCGCCGACCGTCCCCCCTGAGACGGGATGGCAGAGTATTGCGCCGGGGATCGAATACCGCAACGAGCGGGTCACTCTGGTGGGCGGCGGATCGTTTACGGCGGTCGAGGTGCGGATCGATCCGGCGCTGGTGACCTTTCGCGTGCACTACAGGCCGGGCGACGCGCTGGGCATAAACGGGTGGAGCGAGCAGATTCCTGACGCGGCGGTGATCGTCAATGCGGGGTTTTTCGACGAAGCCGACCGGTCGATGGGGCTGGTGATCAGCGATGGACAGGTCAGTGGTGAGTCGTTCGCGGGATTCGGCGGCATGTTCCAGGTGGATGCGTACGGCGCGCGGGTGCGCTCGCTGGTGAGTGAGCCGTACTACGGCGAAGATCTGTATCAGGCCGTGCAGGCCTTTCCGATGCTAGTCGAGGCAGGCGGGATCGCCGCGCCGCAGGGCGACGGCTTCAGCGAAGGATCGCGGCGCACCGTTGCCGCACAGGACCGAACCGGGCGTATCCTGTTCATCGCCGTGCCGGTGGCGTTCGTGTCGTTCGCGGATCTTCAGGCGTGGCTGCTGGCCAGCGATCTGGATGTATCGATCGCGTTCGCGCTGGACGGCGGAAAATCTACCGCGATGGTCATACGCGGGCCCGATCCGCAGACGTTTCCCGCGCTGGATGGGCTTCCCGCCGTGATCGCCGTGTACCCTTCCTGATGGCGGCGCGTCTGCTATAATCGGGCGGTCTGCTTCATTGGGGGAGGGTGATTATGCAGCATACGGAATCCATTCCTGTTTCCATTCTTGGCCCTGAGGGGCTGTCCCCCGCGCCTTACCGCGCTGCGTCGCTGGCCGAAGCCGTCGTATACGAACCGAACGGCGTATATACGGTCGCGCGGACGTTCTTCCGCACCAGAGCCTTGCTGTTCGACGCGCACCTCGATCGCCTGGAAGAATCGGCGCGTTTGGCTGGAATTCTTCTGGATCTGGACCGCGCACGGCTGCGCGCCGCCCTGCGCGAGATGATCGAGGTGGCAGGGTATGCCGACACTAAGTTCCGCATCACCGTGCCGGAAGCCGATCCCGCACATCTGTACCTGTCGATCGAGGCGCTTCAGCCGGTCGATCCCGTCCTGCTGGCGAATGGGGTGAACGTCGCGCTGGTCCCGATCCGGCGCGCGACGCCCCAGATCAAGACGACCGTGTGGATGGAGCAGCGGCGCGGCACTGCGTCGGCGCTGCCGGGCGGCGCGTATGAAGGCGTGATGCAGGACGATCGCGGCTGTGTGCTCGAAGGGCTGTCGAGTAATTTTTACGGTGTGCTGGCCGGTGTGCTGCGTACCGCGGGCGATGGTGTACTGGCGGGCATCACACGAAAGGCGATTTTTGAGATCGCGCCCGATGTGCTGCCGGTCGATTTGACGCCCATTTGCCGCGAAGACATCGGGCGGCTGGACGAGGCGATGCTGACCAGCAGCGGGCGCGGCGTCGTGCCGGTTACGGCGATTGACGGTAAGCCGGTCGGCAGCGGGCGCGTGGGGCCGGTCGTGCAGGCGCTGATGGCCGGATATGGGCAGTGGACCGAGGCGCACGCCGAGCCGATCTAGACGGGATCAGGCGTTTTCGTCGTCCGAGCGGTGCATCTCGTCGAGTACCTCACGCTCGTACTGCCAGAAGGGCATGTTCGATAGGCGGCGGCGCAGCGCTTCGAGGCGCGGGTACCCGTCGGCAAACTCGGCGGCCCATTCCTGAGCGAAATTTCCATAGCGGATCGAATCGAGAATCGTTTCCATCTGGCGGGTGAGCTTGACTTCTTTGAAGCGCTCGATGCGCGAGAGTGTGCCATACTGGTGGGTGAGGGAGTGCATGCCCATGCTGGGCAGGATGCCGCTTTCGGCCCACTTGGAGATGATATAGCCCAGTTCGCCGGACAGGTAGAGGCTGCTGAAGATCGCTTCGGGCGGAAAGCCCTCCCGGTTGAGGACGTCGATCGCGGTTTGCAGCACGCTGTGGATGGCGGGCATGAGCGCCTGCTGGCAGAACAGGTCCAGCTCGGTTTCCTGTTGGAAGGTCATTTCGATTGCGCCGCGATGCAGTGCGCCGAGCGCTTTGGCGATAGCGAGCACGCGCGGCCACGCCTGGCCGGAGGCGTCCTGCGCGACCGAAACGAAGCTGGGAAACCCGGACCCGGCGACGTAGCCGTCGCGCACGGCTTCACCGACCGTTTGGGGCGAGACCAGCACAACGTCTACGAACGGCGGCGGCTCGATGAAACCGAACGTGATGTTATAACCTGAGGCAAAGACGAGCGTGTCGCCGGGCTTGAGGCGCGGCGCAATCTCGATGAGGTAGACCTGGGGGGCCAGCTCGTCGGGAACCAGAACCAGGATCATATTGGAGCGTTCGGTCGCTTCGGCAATCGAGACGACCTCGAAGCCGTCGCGGTAGGCGTGAACCGCATAGCTGTCGTCGGGATTGCCAATCAGCACCGGGAACGCGCTGTCACGCAGATTCAAGGCCATTGGCCTGCCGAGGTTCCCGTAGCCCAACACGGCAATACGCTTGTCGGTGAGCAGCCCAAGATTGGCGTCTGCGTCGCGGTAAATGACGGCCATGCTGTTTTTCCTCTCCGGCGGTCGGGCATTGGGTGGAAACGGGTATGCTGCGTGGAACTCCGCGCATTCTACCCCTATTACGGCCTTCCTGACCAGTCCGGATCGAAGATGAGGGGGAGAAAATACAGTGGAATTATTCGATCTGCGCAACAACTCGCGGCGGTTTGCGTATATCATAGTGGGTAGGGTTCAACTAACGCAGCGTCACCAGGTAGGGTAAGTGACTGTGAGCGAAGAAACCGAGCTCCTGTTGGTGCAGCGAACGCTCGCAGGCGATCAGCAGGCCTTTGGGGAGCTTGTGCAACGATTCGAGCGCGATGTGTTTAACCTGGCATATCGCATGTTGAATGAGCGGACCGAGGCGGAAGATGCCGCACAAGAGGCGTTTTTGCGCGCCTATGCGAATCTGGAGCGCTACGATACTGCACGCTCGTTTAAGACGTGGATTCTTTCCATCACGTCGAATCACTGCATCGACCGGCTGCGCCGGCGGCGGTTGGTCTGGCTTTCGCTGGAAGACGAACCGCTAATGCCACATCCCGCGCTGACGAGCGATATTCCGGGGCCGGAAGAAGCTGCGCTGACGAACGAGCGGAATTTGCTGGTGCAGGATTTGCTGGATGATTTGAATCCTGAATATCGTCTGGCGGTCGTCCTGCGCTACTGGTACGACCTGTCGTATGCGGAAATTGCTGAGATGCTCGATACGACCGAAAGTGCGGTCAAGAGCCGGTTGTTCCGCGCGCGGCAGGTGCTAGCGGAACATCTTGATGCGCAGCATGCGTCGGCGCTCAATCTGGTAGCGGAAGGTTCTTAATGGTGAATGACCCGTCGAATCTGCAACGTCGTATGAATCAGGCGCTCGATCAAGCGCTTTCGGAGTCCGAGTTCGAATCGCTTCAGGAGCAGCTTGCCACCTCCAGGGACAATTCCGAGCAGTGGCAGCGCATGCAGCAAGTCGATCAACTGCTGCGCACGACGCCGCTGGTTGGGCCGTCGTCGGGTTTCGCCGCACGCGTGATCGCGGCAATTGAGCGCTTGCGGTTGGATGAGCTGGCAGATCGCCAGATCAGTGTGGGGGTGGCCCTCGGCTTGATGGCTGCGGCGCTGCTGACGATCCCGTTTCTGTCGGTGGCGCTGATCGTGTTGGTCAGCACGCTTAGCAGCCCCTCGACGGTGACCGCGCTCTTTCAGGGCGTGACGTCGGGGACGAGCTACGCAATCGACCTCGTCGTGGATCTGATCCGCGTGATGAGAGACCTGGCAACCGATACCCCGATGGTCCCCGCACTGCTGACAACAATGATCCCGCTCGGTATGGTGTGGGCGTGGTTGCTGTGGTATCTGTCTGGCCGGACGCGGGTTAAAGCGGAGTAGCTGCACCGGCGTGAACAGAGGGTTGGCGCGGGTAGTGGTGGAAACGAGTTGGTAACGAGATGACAGGGCGAAAGCGGCGAGTACTTATCGTAGGTGCAGCGGCAGTTGGGGCGTTCATCCTCGGTGTTCTTCTGCTGATTGCGGTCGCGCTCGGCGCGCCCGATTTGAGTGGATTCAGCTTCCACGGAACGTTCACACTGAACAGCAGCGAGCAGCGCAGCGGCGATCAGGTGGTGTTTGCCAATAATGCGTATCTGCGCCCTGACAGTGTGATCGACGGAAACACGACACTGATCGCCAACCATGTCGAGATGGAAGGTCGCGTTGACGGGGATCTGGTGGTCATCGCCAACGAGCTGATCCTGGCCGATACCGCCCAGGTGACGGGCGATCTGTCGGTATGCGTCAAGACACTCGACCAGTCGCCGGACGCGCAGATTATGGGCACCTTGAAGCACGAATGCAGCGAGGGTGAACGGGTGACTGTCAGCAGCGCGCTGGATTCGGGACGATCCGGCTGGCGGGGCACGTTTTTGTTCCGGCTGGGCAGCTTCTTTAGCAACACGCTCTTCCTGGGCGGGCTGGCCGCACTGGCAAGCGCGATCTTCCCTCAGCGCATCGGGCGTATTTCGGCCACCGCGCGGCGCTCGCCGGGGCTGATGGGCGGCGTCGGCTGCCTTACTGCCGTCGTGGCAATCGGCCTGACCATCGTTTATGCGCTGTCGCTATTCCTTATCCTGCCGATCATTCTGCTGCCGTTCGCCATTCTGGGCTGGCTGACGCTGGCGCTGCTGGCGGGGCTTGGCTGGTTCGCGCTGGCCTCCGTGACCGGTGAGTTTGTGCTGCACCGCCTGGACATGAACGAGCAGCCGCCGCTGGTGATCGCCGCCGTGGGTGGGATCGCGCTGGGCCTGTTCGTGAACGTGTGGAGCCTGTTCTGGTTCACCGGATGGATCGGCGCGATTGTGTCGGCAGTGGTCGGTTCGGTGGGGCTGGGCGCGGTGATGCTGACGCGCATCGGCAGCCAACCGTATCCGCGTGCTGGCGAATCGTAGGGATCAACGAAGAGCAGAAGCTGATGTGAACTTGAAAGGGTAGGACAACTAGTCCTACCCTTTTTTGCTGCCGCTGCACAAGGTCAGTTGTATGGAAAGGTGTACCCGGGCTGCTTCCGGCTAGAGCATATCGACCGGATCGATGTCGATCAGCCATGCGTCGGGGCGGTCGATGCCGCTCAACACAGCAGCGGGATCGGGGCTGCGCAGGACGAGATGCCAGCGGTAGAGATTGTTCCGCTTGGCGAAAAAACACGGAGTCGGCCCGATGATCTCGGAAGCGGTGTACTGCATGCCGGTGATGTGGTTTTGCAGCGTTTGAGCCGCAAAACGCGCTTCCTGTTCGGCGCGCTGAGCCGTCTCGTACTGGAAAACCACCCGTGCCAGACGCCGGAACGGCGGATACATCTGCTCGCGGCGGAACTCAAGCTCCTCCTTGAAGAACGTTTCGTAATCGTGCCCGGCGGCGGCGCGGATCGCGTAATGTTCGGGCAGGTAGCTTTGCAGAATTACGTGCCCGCCGAGCGCGCCGCGCCCTGCACGGCCCGCGACCTGCGTCAACAACTGGAACGTGCGCTCGCCCGACCGGTAATCGGGCAAACCGAGCGCGGTATCCGCTGAAATGATGCCGACGAGCGTGACGTGCGGCAGGTCCAGCCCTTTGGCGACCATCTGCGTGCCGATGAGAATATCCGCGCGGCGCTCGCTGAAGGACTTGAGGATCATCTCGTGTGCATCGCGCCCGGTGGCGGTGTCGCGGTCCCATCGGATCGTGCGGGCGTGCGGAAAAGTGGTCTGCACGGCGGATTCGATCAGTTCCGTGCCCTGGCCGAAATGCTTGATCTTCGTACTGTGACATTCCGGGCAGACGGAAATCTGGTCGTGCGTATAGCCGCAGTAATGGCATACCAACACCTGCTGAGGGTCGTGGTAGGTGAGGGGCGTGCTGCAGCGCGGGCAGTTGGCGATGTAGCCGCAGTTCCGGCACATGACGAAGGTGGCCGTACCACGCCGGTTGAGGAACAGAATCGTTTGTTCGTGCCGCGCGAGTACCTCTGTGATCGCGGTGTGAAGTGGGCGGCTGAAGATGCTGCGGTTCCCGGCGCGCAGTTCCTGGCGCATATCCACGATGCGCACGTCAGGTAGGGCGGCGCTCATCGCGTCCGAGGCGCTGGTTGGCTGGTAGCGGGCGACCGGCGCGTTGAGGCGACGCGTTTGCTCGGCCAGCCGCTCGCGGTGCGCGATCACGCGGTCAGGCAGATGCAGCAGCGTGTACTGGTTTTGCGTCGCGCGGTAGTACGTTACTACGTCGGGCGTGGCGCTGCCCAACAGCACGGTTCCGCGCGTAAGCTGCATCATTTTGATCGCCGTTTCGCGCGCGTGGTAAAAAGGCGGAGTGATCGGCGCGGAGCTTTTGTAGCTGTCGTCGTGCTCCTCATCCAGAATGATCAGGCCCACATCGGGCAGGGGCGTAAACAATGCCGACCGCGCGCCGACGATGACGTGCAAATCGCCGGAGCGGGCGCGCCGCCAGGTGTCGTAGCGTTCGCCCACGCTGAGGCCGCTGTGGACGACCGACACGCGGCCTGGAAAGCGGGCGGCGAAGCGATGGATCGTCTGGGGTGTGAGCGAAATTTCGGGAACGAGCACGATCGCCTGACGACCCTGTGCCAGAACGTGCTCGACGGCGCGCAGGTAGATCTCAGTCTTGCCGGAACCCGTGACGCCGTGCAGAAGGAATACACCCGACGTATCCGGGCGCGGAGAGACGCGGCCCCAATGCACGGTGTCCATGTAGCGCTGGATGGTGTTCCACGCCTGCGCCTGCTCGGTGGTGAGGGGCGGCGCGAGGACCGGCACGTACTCATGGTCTACGAGCGGATCGCGCCACGATTCAGCTTCGCCCAGGGTCACGAGGCCGTCATCGGCCAATCGCTGGAGCCGCACCAGGGTCGCGCCCGTTTTGGCGTAAATTTCGCCGACGTTCACCGGATCGGGTTCGTGTACCAGCGCGTTGAGGATGTCCAGATAGGGCTGGCTGCCGCGCAGATCGATGATGCGCTGCTGCGCGTCTTTGGGCGAGATCGCCAGCTCGACCCAGGCCGGTTCTTCCGAGCGCCGGACGGTCGTAACCTCCTCAAGTTGG
Organism: Aggregatilinea sp.; assembly: GCF_036822615.1. Taxonomy (NCBI): domain Bacteria; kingdom Bacillati; phylum Chloroflexota; class Anaerolineae; order Aggregatilineales; family Aggregatilineaceae; genus Aggregatilinea; species Aggregatilinea sp. Next base: position 106,611 of record NZ_DAISHJ010000007.1, read on the forward strand.
GCAACAATTGGTCGATTCAGATCGCCGAGCGGGACGGCTCCGCCTGCTTTGAGCAGCTTACGCAGCAGTTTGGCTTGAGCAGGCGCACGCGCATACATGGCGCTGGCGAGCCGCGCTTCGATCTCGTCGTTGGGCACGGCCAGTTCGATCCACGTCTGCCTCGGCTCGATGATGACTTCGCCGGATTTGGCGAGGGCCTTGACTGGGGTAGGCGTGCAGCCGACCGCAAGACACAGGGCGCTGAGCTGCATGCGGTGGCCGCGCGCGGTGATCAGCGCTTCGAGGATGTTGGCGCGGCGGGATTCGCTGCCGATGCGCGGGGCGATATCTTTCACGCGCGAGGCGGGAATCGCCAACTGGACGGTGCGCACCATCTTCGGCTTGACGTCGGGGGAATCGAGCACCGGTTCCTGTTCGACCACACCGCGCTTGACGAGGGCGGTCATCGAGGACTGCCAGTTTGTCTGGGGCAGGGAGTGGGTCAACTGCCGCCCACGCAGCGGTCCGCGACGTTTGAGCAGGCCCAGGATGCGCTCCTGGACGGTGGAAAGCGATCCGTTCGAGTCCTCTTGGAGCAGCGTATAGAGAAAATCGCCGCGCTTGGCAAGTCCGGGGGGCAGCATCAGCCAGAGACACGCCGCCAGCGGGGTCAGCGATTCGGCAGAAAGCCAGCGTGCCAGCTCGATTTGCACCGGGGTGACCACGGGCAGCGGATCGATGCGCTCCAGGATGGGCTTGGTTTCGGGGATGTCTACACTGTCTACCAATGCGACCACGATGCCGGTCGTGTGCGCCGTGCCAAATGCAACCTTGACCAGATGGCCGGGCGCGATCTTTCCGGCTAATTCCGGCGGGATGTGGTAGGAGAACGTGCCGCTTACACGGCGATTCACGGCGACTTCGGCAAACATGGCGCGGATTTTCCCCGTCGAGTGCTCGGTCAGGCTGCGGCGATCAGGATGTGCGTGTTACGCGGTGGTGGAGTCATAGAACAGGGCCGCGCCGTATCCGACGACCTGGCTCATGTCGCCTGTGGTGTCGCCGGAGGTGGCGTAACCGACGACCTGAGCAGCGTCCGCGCCCAGCAGCCGCGCTGCGATCATGACAGCGGCCAGCGCGCCGCGCCCGCACGCGAATCCGGTTCCCTGGTGCTCCGCCTCGATCACGGCGGCGGGATCGAATGCTTCGACCGCATCAAGCAGTGTGTGGTCGAGCGTGTGGGCGGTCGGCTGCGGGTAAAAGTGGGACAGATCCGAACTGGCGACTAGCAGCGTGCGGCGGTCCGCCAGGACCTCGGCCAGCGCGCGCCCGATCGCCTGCGCTGCGTCGAGCGACTGGTCGATCAGGGCGAGGGGCAGCAGGGCGAAACCGGGTTGTAGCGTCCGCTGCAAAAAGGGCAGTTCGATTTCGATAGCGTGCTCAGAGTCGCGCTGTACCGCGTGCGTCGGAACGCGCGCCGTAAACGCGGACAGGGCGCTGCGATCGACGGGCACCGTGCCGAGCGGCGTTTCATATGCATCGTGTCCCGTAGTCAGCAGCGGCGCGGCATAGGGATAATGCGATGGGCCAAGCACGGCCACGACGTCCACCGCCAGATCGCGCACGGCCTTATAGGCGCAGGCCGCCACGGGGCCGGAATAGTAATGCCCTGCGTGCGGTGCCAGCAGCCCGATCACGCGGCCCTGAACGTCTGGGGGTGGGGCGTCGTCGAGGTACCGGTCAATGTTCTGCGCAAGCTGAGCGGGCTGGGCGGGATACCAGCGGCCTGCCAGCGGCGACGGACGAACGTTTTGAAACGCAGCGGCTGTCATATCAACTCACTATAGGACATATGTGCAACTAGTCCCAGTATTTTACCGCGCTTGAGGCGGAATCACCAGAATTGCGCGTCACGATATAATCCATTTTATAGCGTTCAGGAGGTCAAATCTATGCGCCAGTTCTCGATCTCGACACGATTGGGTCTGCCATCCCCTGTATGGCCGTTTGTGTTCGCCGCGCTGGTGCTATTCGCGCTGGCGGCGCTGTTTGTTGTACCGTTTGCGCTGCCGCTCGGCGGACCGGAGCCGCGCGCTCCGTCGGATCTGGCGGATGAGAACGGCGCGTTTGCAACCGTGGATGGCGTGACGCTGTACTATACGCACCTGCCGGGCGACAAGGGTCCAGTGGTGCTGGTGCACGGATTTGGCGGGTCAACGGTGACGTGGAATGGTACCATGACGGCGCTTGCCGGGGCGGGATATGAGGTCTACGCGGTCGATCTGGCCGGGTACGGGCTGAGCGAAAAGGGCTGGACGATCGACTATCGTGAGTCGGCGCAGGCCGCGCGCGTATTGGGGCTGATGGACGAACTGGGAATTGACCAGGCCGCGTTGGTAGGGCACTCCATGGGGGGACGGGTGGTAACACTGATCGCGCTGGCACATCCCGAATGCGTCAGCGGGTTAATCCTGGCTGCGCCCGCACTGGCGGGGCAGGGCGACGGTGGGATCCCGATTCCAGGTTGGCTGTTGAACGTGTCTGTTGTGCGCCGGTGGGCGCAGATCGCGCTGCGGCAGATCGGGCCGGATCTGGTACCCGATTTGCTGCGGGATGCCGCCTACGACGACGCGGCGATTACGCCCGATCTGGTGAGCGGGTATCAGCGCGCGCTCGATACGCCGGGATGGGATCTGGCGCTGTTGGGCATCACGCGGGATGGCGGGACATCTGCGCTGCCACGCCCCTTAAGCGCTCTTGCGCTGCCCGTGCTGCTGGTGTGGGGTGCGGAAGATACATGGGTTCCGGCGCTTGAAGGGGACGCATTAGCGGCGGCACTGCCGGATACCGAATACATTGTGCTGGAAGGGACGGGGCATTTGCCGATGCATGAGGCGCCAGAGGCATTCAACACGGCACTCCTTGATTTTCTGGCGCGCTGGGTGATCGGTTAAACGCGAGCAGCCGGGATCGTCCCGGCTGCTCGTGGCGTTCACTATAAGGGCGGGCGATTTGCTAGTCGTTGAAGCGGGCGAGCACGTCGCTTTCGTCCATTAGCAGGTACGTCTTGCCGTCCAGCTTGATCTCGGTGCCGGTGTATTTGGGGAACAAGACGCGATCCCCCACCTTGAGATCGGTGGTCATTTCTTCCGAACTGCCGACAGCTTCGATCGTGCCCTGCTGGGGCTTTTCCTTGGCGGTCTCGGGCAGCAGGACGCCCCCCGGAGTCTGCGACTCGCCCTCCATCGGCAGGACAAGCACGCGCGCGCCCAGAGGTTCGATCTTCATCTTATCAGCCATCCTTAGAATCTCCTTCTTCGAGTCCTTGAACTCAACCAGTCGGCCATCAAAGGCCACATAGTGCCACGGCGGGCTTATGACCGCTGCGCGGCAGCCTTGAGCTTGTCAAGCAGCATCCGCTCGGGAACCGCACCCTCGACGTAAACTTCTTCGCCGATGACGGTGCGCGGCACGCCCATCACATGATAACGATTGCCCAGGTGCGGGAACTCGGTGACCTCCACCATATCGGCGGTGATCTTGGGCGACGCGTATGCCAGCATGTGCGCGAGCGACACGGCGCGCGGGCAGTAGGGGCAGGTGGGCGTCACGAATACCTGGAGGTGGAGCGGTTCATCGAGCGCTTCCAGAAACGCCAGCGTTTCCTTTTCCAGCTCGACCGAGCCTGCACCTACCAGCAGGATCGCCTCCAGGAACGAGGTAAACTCGTAGCCGGAGGGGATGCCGTAGAAGCGGATGCCAAAATCCTTGTCGCCTTCGAACACGGCGATGGCGGGAATTTTGTCGATGTTCAGCGACGCGGCCAACTCGCTGTCGGCCTGTAAATCGTGGATTTCAAGCGTCACAAGGTCAGACAGGGCCGAAACTTCCTCGGCAATCTGGCGCGTTTCCTTGCAGTAGCCGCATTCAAATTCCTGCGTGAACAGGTGCAGCGTCACGGGAGTGCTAACCGTCGAAAGCAGTTCGCGTACCTGATTCTGGGTGTCGGTATCCATTAAACTCATGGGAGCCGTTGCCTCGCTTGTCTAGTGAATAAGGTTCACCCAGTTAGATGCAGCCGGACGCATTTGGTTGTGTATTTTGGTCCTGAAAGATTTCACTGCGCCATTCGTTCGCGTCACTTCATCCATCATAACGAACCCGCGCCCGGCTGACTAACAGAATCACATTAGAGTCGCCGCTTGCGCCGGAGTATAATGGGCGCACGACACTTCAGTGGATGGTAAAAAGGGGAGAAATTCACTTGGACATACTTGAGACGCTGCTTGGCCGTGATCGGCCTCGGGATAGTGGACTGTTCGACCGGCTGGGTAATTTGTCGCGCTGGATTATTGGCTGTGGCTGCCTGCTGGTCGTGGCGATTGTGGCGGGCGTGGCGCTGCTCGTGGCGGGCGTGGTGCAGTTGGGCGATCAGGCGATTCCGCTGCTGATCGTCATCGGCGTGATCGTCGCGGCGGTGTTTTCGCTGGTCCGGCTGCAATTGTAACGTGGCATTTCATCGACGTGACAGGGGCCGCTCAGGAGCGGCTCTTGCGCGTTTTACGCTTGTCCTGGGCCGGGCTGGACGAGTGCATTTCGGACGATTCAAGCAGATCCAGGATGGCCTGCCCGGTGATGAATACGCGTCGCAGTCCTTCGGGCTGGCTGGCCCGCAGTTGACCGGATGCCAGCAGTCGCTTGACGGTGCTCAGGCTGACGTCGAGGATCTCAGCGACTTCTTCGCGCGAGTAAATTCGCAGCGGGACGATCGGCGGACGTTCGGTGTGGTCCCGGTTCGGCATGACGATGTAAACTCCTCGACGGTTACGGAAAACTCTGGCGAACCCACTGCATCGGATCGACCTGAAGGCCGCTGACCCACAACTCCCAGTGCAGGTGCGGCCCGGTGACGCGGCCCGTCGAGCCGACGTACCCGATCACCTGACCTGCCGCGACCACATCCCCCGGATTCACCAAAATCTGCGATTGGTGCCAGTAGCCGGTATAGACGCCCCAGCCATGATCGATGATGGTCGCGTTGCCGCGCACGGTCAACGGCTCGGCCAGGACCACGACGCCCGCCGCCGGTGCGACGATGGGCGAGCCGGGCGCGCCGCCGAAGTCGGTCCCGCTGTGGAACGTGTTCAGCGAGCCGCTGTTGTAGTCGCGCTGCGTGCCGTACTGGGACGTGATCGCGCCGGAGGACGGCAGGCCCATCACGCC